>JBJSWM010000662.1:0-4315 GCA_046085865.1 Pirellulaceae bacterium | reverse complement strand
CTGGATCGTGTGATTCACTCCACGCTTCATGCTGCGACCCGGGAAACAACTCGTCGGCAAAGCCAGACAAAACGCCGTCCCTTCCAATGCCAGGACGCTCCGTCGCCTGCCTCTTGCTCAGCGCGTTGCCGGCGCTTTCCTCGAGGGAACTTTGGCGGCCTGCGCTGCTTTACGGTTTTCCCACCACAAAAGCAGCGGCGCGGCCACGAAGACCGAGCTGTAGGTACCAACCAGAATGCCCACCAGCAGGCAGAACATGAACGCATGGATCCCATCACCACCGAACCAGTAGAGGATCATGATCACAATGATCGTGGTCGACGAAGTCAGCAGGGTGCGGCTGAGCGTCTCGTTGAGCGCTTTGTTGATCATCGCAGAGGTCAAGCGAGGACTCTTCCCCTTGATCTCGCGAATTCGGTCGAACACAACGATCGTGTCGTTCAGCGAATAACCGATGATCGTCAAAAACGCCGCCACCACCGTCAGTCCGATCTTGAAGTCTTCAATTCCAAGAAAGCTCAAGGGACGATACAGCCAGTGGCTGAATGCGAGAATCGCCAGCGTGAACAGAACGTCGTGCACCAGTGCCAGCACTGCGGCCAGTCCGTACCCTAGCTTCTGGAAGCGGAACCAGATGTAGGCAGCGATAAAAAGGTTGGCGATCACGAGCGCCGCCAGCGCCTTGGTCTGCATCTGCCCTGCGACGCGTTCTCCGATCTTATTGACCGAAAGCCACACGGGCTGACCTTGCATCTGCTTCTGTAGCTGATCGATGACCAATTGGCCCTGTGCCTGATCGTAGGGAAGCGATACCTTCCAGTCGGCAAATCCCTGCATCGAATCCCGATTCCATCCCGCTGTCAATTCCGCCGGCTCCACTTCCACCTGGGCTTCAGTAAGCCCCTGTCCGATGGCATTGGAGGCTTGCACTAACGATTCCAAAAGACTCTTGGCATAAATCTTCGCCGACTCCTCACCCTTGCTTGGCATAAACTTCAGCCGCCAATCAGATCGGGCCATCGCTGGCACTACGGGATTCCCAGTTGCCGCCTGCACCGTTGGCTCCGCAGGAATTCCGGCGGGAGCGACTGCCGGTGACGCGGCCGGTGACGCGGCCGGTGTTGCCGCCGCTGGATCGACCGCCGGTGCTGATGGGGGCTCTGCGGTTGCAGGCTGCTCCTGATACGACACCAACTGAATCAATCCGCGCTGGCGGACCGCACCCGATGCCTTGGGCGCAGGGGAATTGCCCCCCGATTGCACGCGGTAGGTGACCAGCGATCCGATACTGCTATTGGCAAAGCCCTCCGTCAAGCGTTTGGTCAGGTCTTTCATATCCTGGAGAGAAGAATCAAGCCGGTAGACGGTTCCCGCTTCTTGACCTGCCATCGCCACGGTGGTCAGGGTCGATTGAATCGGATTGCCTTCCGCATCGCTCTTCAGAATCTGACTGGTCAAATCGCGAACGGCATCGACATCTGCGGGCCGATCCAACGTGAAAACCACCGAGGTGCCACCATTGAAGTCGATGTCCAGAATGCCACGGCCACGCATCGCGGTAGCCAGAAGTCCCAGGCCAATCACCCCCAAGGAGAACGCCAACGCTACCTTGGTCCACTTCATGAAATCGATCTCGCCCTCTCCAACCACGGCCTTCTTCAAACTCTGAACGGCATCCGACATACTGAAGTTGGCCAACCCCAGCCGTTCGGCAACCTCAAAGAAGACACGCGAGCAAAAGACCGCAGTGAACATGCTGATGACAATCCCGATCACCAACACCACCGCAAAGCCACGCACCTGGTCGGTGCCGACTGCATAGAGGACCAGACCGCTGATGATGGTGGTCAGGTTCGAGTCGACGATGGCCGACATCGCGCGGTCGAAGCCATTGCGGATCGCCATGCGGCCAGTGGCCCGTCGTGCGATTTCCTCACGCATCCGTTCAAACACCAGCACGCTGGCATCGAACGACATCGCCACCGTCAGTACCAAGCCCGCCAAACCAGGCAAGGTGACCGGTTGCTGGATCAGCACCATCGATGCACCGGTCAGCAAAAGGGTCAAAAGTAGAGAGATGCAAGCGATCAAACCCGCAAAGCGATAATAGAGAACAACGAATGCCAGGACCGCCACCAAAGAAATCAGCGATGCCCATAGCCCCTTTTGAATCGTACTGGCACCCAAAACCGCACCAATCTGATTCTCGCTGATCGGTTCCTTGCCAAGCGACGCTGGGAGCGAACCAGACTGCAGTATGCTGACCAGAAATTCCACTTCCTGAGAAGTAAAATTCCCCTGAATCACCCCCTTCTCACGAATGGGAGAGTTCAGCCGAGGAGCCGACAGCACGCGTCCATCCAGAATGATCGCCATGTGGCGGTAGATCCCGTTGTTGGGGGTGTTGCGAGCGGTCAGCGACAGCAGTCGCTTGGCTCCAGCAACCCGCATCCCAAACTCCACTTCAGGAGAACCATCCTGGCCAACCGACCGCGAAACGGTCGCTAGGTCGTCCCCCGTCACTTCCTCAAATGGCTTCCCGTCACGGCCGTTCAGCGACATCAGGAGGTCGATCTCAGGGATGTTTCGTTCTTTCAGAAATTTCTCGACCGCATACTCGCCATCCAGTCCCGGTGGCAGTTCAATGATCGCCCCGGTGCGGGCGTCGCGAATCAGATCTCGGGAGAGCCCCATCGGCGTGTAACGAAGGGGAAAAACTCCAGAGATAGGATTCGGATCGCGCCCGATGGTGTGCCACAGCCCAACCAATTGCCCTTCCGCGTTCCGCACTTCGCCAGAGAGTCGTTTCTTGAGGTCGGAATCGTTCGCCTGAGCCCTTGCAAGCTGAATGACCGCCGGATGGTCGTTCGGATTGGCGACGATGCGGAATTTCAAAATCCCCGCCTGCTGAACAACTCGCTTGATCTCCGCCACCTCCAACTGGTCCACCTGCGGCACAATGATTTCGATCTGGTCTTCCCCGTAGGGCCGGATGACGATTTCCTTGGTGCCGGTCGGATTGAGTCGGTCCGTCAACGCGGGCACCAACTGCGTCGCAGAAGCTCGGGCGGAAAGATCACTGCCGTCTTGAACCGAACGGTCGATCTCGTAAACCAAAATCGTTCCACCACTGATGTCCGGGCCTTTGCGAAGTTCGCCTCGCCAAAGAATCAAGCCGGCTCCAATCACCGCCGCCAGGATGATCCCCAGGGAAGTTGCGTGGCTTGGCATGCGAATCGCCTTGGAAATCCAATTTCCCAGGATGAAAGGCAGCACGAAAACCAGCAAGGCAAATAGCAGTGCCATCAAAAGCGACCCGACAGCATCCCCCGAGCCGGCAGCTGGGGCGGGAGTAGCGGCGGCGACTTGGGCAAGCATGCCCGGGATCCAGGAAGGTAAAAGCATGACGATCAGTCCGGGAGGATAATGGAACAAAATGAGTTTCAAGACTTCGCTGAGGAAACGCCGTCGACGATCACCTTGGCGATGGCGTCGCGGCTGATGGTCATTTTTGCATTGGTCGATTCATCGATCCGAATCGTCACGGTGCCGGCATCCGAATTGGTTGAGACGACGGAACCATAGATGCCGCCAAGCGTCAGGATACGGTCATCTTTCTTTAAATTGGATCGAAGCTGCTGGAGTTCTAGTTTGGCTTTCTGATCCGCCTTCTGCTGTGGCCGCAACACCATCAAGTAAAGGGTGGCCAGCGCCAGCATCGGCAAGATCAAAGGATTGTTGAGGAACGTATCCAGAACGCCAGGGGGCGTTGAGGGCTTGGCGACCGGAGCCGCCGGTGCGTTGGTGGATGCTTGAGCCAATACCACGATCCACTCAGCCAATGAGTTCAACAATCGATCACCTCTTTGCGACCGTTCGGATCTGACTTGAGAGCCAACCTAAGCGGGTGGGAAATCCATTCCGCACACGCCAAACGGTGGTTCCCCCAGCGATCGCCCTTGCGGGAATACGACTGGACAACAAAACCGCATCCTCGAAAACCGCATCCTTGGAATCAGCCGACTCCAACGGCACGGAACCGACTGCAGGAGGCACAATCCCAGCGAAAAATATGGATGGATCCGGTATCTTAAAGGGATCCACCGACAGCGACAAGGGCAACGACCTATCCGCAGTCGCCACCGGCAGCCGAAACCTTCACCCGCCTCCCCCCGGTTGACACGACGATCCAGCATGCTAGCCTAACCCATTCTCTCCAATCGACAGATTCGCTCCAAACGGAAAAGTCGGGCGTAGACCGCTAGGTCGCGATTGGGGAGCCGCTAAGGAGAGCAACATGCCACCGGTCGATACG
>JBJSWM010000661.1:0-18519 GCA_046085865.1 Pirellulaceae bacterium | reverse complement strand
CTCTCTTTCCCACCGAGGTTTCCAGCTAGCGCGTCAGCAAGACGAATCCACGGTAAGGGAGGCGCTCCAGTGGGGTGTTGACGAGTCGTTCGGCTAGGATGTCGCTCGCGGTTTTCTTGATCTTCCTAGGGTGTGAGAGGCCGTCGGTAGCAAGAGGGACGATTTGAGCGTTGAATCGATGGGGAACATCGGTGCCTCATGCTGTTCGTCGCGACGGCGGAACACACCAGGATGATCGATCGACGCATGGTTCTGGTGTGTTCCGGCTCCCCCACCCCACGGCCGCTCTTTCCATACTCGTGCTCGTGCTCCTGCTCGTGCTCCTGCTCCTGCTCGTACTCGTCCCACATCTGACAATCGAGTCCCGTCCGGTCCGCCTCCGGCGTTCCGGCCTGAATAGGAGATAGGAGTACGACGGGTCAGGTCGATTCAATCGGTCACTGGGCGGGGGCCTGCGCGACCAATTGGCCTTTTCCGATCGGAAGCACCACCCACGGCCAACCTGCCTCCTGAAGGACCGCTTCCAGCCCCTGGATTTCCTCAGGATGGCTGGTTGCATTGTCGGCAATCAGCCACCGATGAGGCTTGAGAATTTCTTGAAAATGCGGAAACCAAAGAGCGTACTGATGGCGGTCGCAGTCGAGGAAAATCAGATCGAATGACTTTGGAGCACACTGCTTCAGAAAGTCTTCTGCCTCCCCCAAATGCAGCTCCACGGTTTCCGGCGGCAGTCCGCTTTGGTGCAGATTCTCCCGCGCCAAGTCTCGCTTCCAAGTTTGCCTTTCCACGGAGACAACCACCCCCCCTCGCTCGACCAGTGCGCTGGCGATCCACAGCGTGGAGTAGCCGCAGGAGGTTCCCAGTTCCAGGACGCGACCGATCCGATGCGCCCGGATCATCCAGACCAGAAACTGCCCTGTGTCTGGGGTGATGGACAGCATCTTCTGCGCTCTCTCCTGCGCATCGGCATCGTGAGCGACGCCCGAGTCATGCAAGCGCTGAAGCAGTCCCTCCAGCCGCTCTTTCCACACAGCGTCATCCAACGAAACCGCCTCCTCCCCTTCCCCGCCCGGCGATCGACTCGATCGACCTAACGCTTCGTCGATCGAGTCAGGTCGCACGCCTGCTGGGACTACTTGAACATCTGCGACTGGGCATCACCGCGTGACAGGAGGAAAGCGACCAGATCGAGCACTTCCTCTTGATTGAGCTTATCCAGCAGCTCGGCAGGCATTAGCGAAACAGGCGATGGTTTTTCTGTTTCGATCTCCGATCGATTGATGACGACGGTCTTGGTGGCATCTTCGGGATCGACCACCATGGTGATCTTGCCATCGACATCGCTGACGATGCGCCCGGTGTGGACAGCACCTTCTTCGGTCTGGATGATGGTGGTCTTGTACTGGTCAGAGATCACTTGGCTGGGCCTGACGATCGCATCGACCAGATCGCCGGGTGCGAATCGTCCGGCGGCTTGCGTTAGGTCGGGCCCGGTGGCTCCTCCTTCTCCACCGAAGCGATGGCAGACAACGCATCGAGCGGCGGCGTACATCTTGCGACCGTTTTCAAAGTTTCTCCCTTTCAGTCCTTCGCCTACCCAGCTGGCGATTTCCGAGGTGCTGTAGGTTTTTCCAGGACCCTGAGGCTTGGGCAGTTCCTTGGGAAGCGGCGTTGGCTTTCGCAAACCGGTCGCCTCCAGGACAAATCGTTCCTGATCGTTGCTGTTGGCGTAGGCATCCTCTGCTGCATTCAGAAGGAACTTCTGGTAGCTGTTGCCCCCTTGCCAGCCTTGCGCTTTTTGGAACCACTGGAAAAACGCTTTTTTCTGATCGACGGTCCAGCCGTCCTTGAGGTTGCGCAGGGAGAAAGCGTATGCGAACTGCTGGAGGTCGGGTTGATTGTCCAGCATGGCGCTGATCGAAGCGCCGTAGCCGCGATTGCGCTGCAGGACTTCCCGAAAATCTGCCTCGGTCAATGGGCTTTCTTTGGACAGTAGCGGAAGTGTCTTGGTGGCCAGTGTGGGGGACTGTAGGAAAGTCAGAAGGATCACCAGTTCGCGATCCAGCGCCGGATCGTCGCTGGGGAAGATTCGATCTAGCTTTTCCCGAAGCGCCACCGTCTGCCGCTCCTCGATCGCACCCAGGCGGATGAGCGTCAGTTGCAGGGCGCGGCAGTAATCGAGCCGCAGGGAGTTGGGGAGAGCCTCCACGTCGACGCTGGCTAGCCGATCGATCAGCGGACTGCGGTCGGCGTGATCTCCCATGCGAGCCAGCGCGATGGCGCCCTGGGCGAGGGCTAGCGGCGACTGCTGTCGAAGGACTTCCTCTCTCCAAAGATCGATCGGCAGCCATTCGAGCGCCACACGGGCTGCATATCGGATGTATCGGTCGTGGTGTCCCAGGTGAGCCAAAACTTCCTTTGCGACCACATCTGGATGGGCGACTCCAGGGCGATGGTACGATTCCAGTTTCCTGCGAAGCACCATGAGATCGGTCGGTTCTTCCGCAACCACCGGTTTGGTCGACTGATCGCCGATGTAGCGCACTCGATAGAGTTCCGACTGCGTGCCTCGTCCCCCAATCGTGAAGTACATGTGGCCGTCGGTTCCGATCGTCACATCGGTCAGTGGCAGCGGCGTGCGGGAGAGGAATTCTTCCTTCACCGCATGGTAGGAGGCGCCATCAGGAACCGTGTGGATGGCGTACATCGTCCCGAAGGTCCAGTCGCAAATGAAGAGTGCCTTCTGGTAGTTGGCGGGGAATTTTGCGCCGGTCCCAAAGGCGACTCCCACAGGCGATCCAGGTCCGATGTCGACCAGCGTGGGAAGGCTGTCGGCATAATGGCTGGGCCACTTCCCCGTGCCGCTGCGCCATCCGAATTCGCTGCCGCTGGTGGCATGCACCACACGGGTGGGACGATACCAAGGGGTTCCCATGTCCCATTCCATGTCGGCATCGTAGACGAACATCTCCCCGGCAGAGTTGAAATCAAAGTCGTACTGATTGCGGTACCCGACGGTGAACATCTCCCAGGTCTTTCCTTCGGGATCGGTTTTCGCGATCCAGCCACCGGGAGCCAGGATGCCTGCCGCGTGGCCGTTGGCGTCCCACTGTCTAGGGAGCAGAAGGTCTTCATCCCACACCGGCTGGATGCGGCTGGTGTGGCCTTCGGGCAAGGTGGCGCGGAGCTGTTCTTGGCGAGGACCTCCCATGGTTTGTGGGGGAGCCGAAAGTTGGCGGTCCGAAGGTGGCTTGGTGTGGTTGCCACAGCAGACGTAGATCGACTTCCCATCGGGCGCCAGTCGCAAGGCATGCGGACCATGCTCCCCACCCCCGCGAAACTCCATCAGCTTATCGACCTTGTCGAACTGGTCGTCCTGGTTGGTGTCGCGCAGTCGATAAAGCCCGCTTCCGGGACCGCCATTGACCGAAACGTAGAGGCTATCGAAGGCGAAAAGCAGGCCTTGGGCCGAAGTGATCGGCACATCCAGTTTCTCGACGATCGTCTCCTGATCCGTACCAGGTTCCGGTGGGGTGATCCGGACCAGTCCCTTGTCTCCCTGATCGCTGGCGATCAATCTTCCTTGTGGATCGGTGGTCAGGCAGACCCAAGAACCTAGCTCTTCCTTCGGCACGCGAAACAGTCGTTCGATCGCGAAGCCCTCGGGGATCGCGAAGGCACTCTGGTTGGAATTGGTAGCACCTCCCAGCATCTCACCCCAAGGTGCATCACCATAGCGAGCCACTTCCTTGGCAGCCGATTTCTGGTCGCGCTGGTTTTTGGGAGCCGCCGTCCAGGACTTGTCGGTTCCAAAGGTGCTGACCGACCCTTGGCCATCGACCATCGCACCCTTGACCACCAAGGCAGCCGGCCCACCATCATTCCAGACCTCCACCTCGATCAGGTTCTCGCCCTCCTTCAGCATTTTGGCCACATCGACGGTGACTCCCTCAGACCATTCGTCGCTGCTTCCGATGACTTTTCCGTTGAGCGACAGGATGAGGTGGTTGTCGCAGGAGGCTGAGATCCAGGCTGCCTGAGCCTTTCCTCCGGGGATGGATTTGCTGATCACGTACCGCGCATCCTGATTTTCTCCCCAAACCCACTTCGGGCGTTCCCCTTCCTGAAGTGCCTTGCGCATCAGGGAGTCATTGGATGCGGCCGGGACCGCTGCCTGCGTGGCCGCTGCCTCCCAGGCCTGCTGGTAGAGCCTTCCTTCCTGTCCCCAGGCGATGGGTGAGCAGAGGGCAAGGAGGGGCAAAATCGTGAAGGGGCGAGGGAATCTAGCCATGAGGAGTCACCTTGGAAGGAAGGATCGAGGAAGGAGGGGTCGACCCGAGAGGATCGAGAACGACGGATGCATGGGCTCTTCAAAAATGATTGCGGCTTAGAAGCATAAGCGACTGCTTTTTATCGTACTCGTGCTCGCACTCCATGAAATGGTAGTCCGACTCGAAAAAAGCGTTGGGACACTGGGGCATCGAGTACGAGAAAGAGTACCGTCCGCCGCGGCGGACTGAGTACGAGAAATCAAAGCAATGACCGACGAAATGGCCCGAAGAACCGATGCATGGATCCGGTCCATTCATCGTAATCGCCCCCGAGGAACCATCGCAACGCGTTTCCTCGGGGGGGTCTGGTAAGGAGTTTGTCTACCTGCCCAGCTGGTCGGCAAGCGAAGGAGCGCCATAGATCGATCGGAGTGCTTCGAGCACCGCGGCGATATGGACGGAAACCGAGCGACCGACGGTGTCGGAGTAGTAGTAGTCGGCGGTCAGGCTCTGGATGTTGCCATCGAAAATGATGCCGACCATATTCCCCTGGCGATCGACCACAGGCGAACCCGAATTGCCACCGATGATGTCGGCGGTGGAAACGAAGTTGTAGGGGGTCTGGCCCTTCATCTTGTCCTTTGCCTTCTTCCAGCTTTCCGGCAGCACCCACGGATCGGTCGACTCATGCGACGCCTCGTGCTCAAACGCTCCAGCCATGGTGGTGTGGGATGGAATGGTCTGGCCATCCAGGGAGTATCCCTTCACCGGACCGAATGCCAGACGGAGGGTAAAGGTAGCGTCGGGATAGACGCTGTCCCCTTCGACCGCAAACTTGGCCTGCGTGATCTTGGCATACGCCTGCCGTTCGATCTCATCTAGTTCATCGCTGATCTTTTGCAGTCTTCGGTACTCGGTTTCCATCGCGGCAGCCAATCGGACCATCGGATCGGTCGAACGGCCGATGGCGGCGACGCCCCCCGAAGCCAGTTCCTTGCGCGCTGCGACATCGATCAGCTTGGTCCCATCGACTAGCTCGCTGGCTCTTGCGCGAGGCGACTTGCCGTCCAGCAGGGTGGCCACCAGCGGATCATCGCCGCCGCGATCTTCCACCATGCGCGCCAGTTCGTCGGCTAGCATCACCTTTTCCAAATCGGGGTAGATGGGGGCTGGAGAGTAGAGCCCCTGTAGCATCGACTCCCGGTTGGAATCGCGGAACTCCCGCAGCCGTTCGGTGCTGGACTTGGCATCCTCAGCCGCCATCAGCACCAAGTTTTGTGCGATGCCATAGAGGCTGGATCGCACAGAAGCCGACTGACCTTTCAGTTCCAGGCGGCGCTGCTGGACCTTGGTGATCTCCTCGAAGGCACTGGCCAAGGGCGCCAGCTTCGGATCTGCCTCCAGCTTGGCGATCAGCTGCGCCTCATACGCCTCTCTCTCCTTGAGAAATGCTGGGTCTTGAAGCCCCTCCAGCATCCCGGTGTACGCCTTGCGGGAATTCTGAATTCCAAACAGATCATCCTTCGACCGCCTCTTCTGTTCCGGGCCTCCGAACCCATACTGCTGCAATAGAACTTCCTTGCGACGCAGCAGGTTCAGCGTATCGGGCAATCGGTGATCGCGCTGGTAGCGCATTGCATCGGCGGTGTAGATTCGACGCGTCCGGCCGGGATTGCCCGATACAAAGACCAGTTCCCCTTCCTTGGCTCCTTCTGGATTCATCTTCAGAAAATGTTCGATCTTCGCCGGCTTGCCATCCTCGTAGACGCGAAAGAGGGTGACATCTAGGCAGTATCTGGGGTATTCGAAGTTGTCGGCATCTCCACCAAAAAACGCCGCGCCCGCTTCCGGCGCCCAGACCAGGCGCACGTCGGTGTACTTCTTGTAGCGGTAGAGGTGATACTGGCCGCCACCATAAAGCGTCACCACGTCGCTTCTTAGACCGGTCGCTTCCAGCGACTTCTTTTCGATCTCCGCCATCTTCGCCTGGCGTGCCTTGGCTGCCTCCGCGGGGCTCAATGACGAATCGACCGCCTGGTTCACCTCGGCCGTCACCTCCTCGATCGCCACTAGCTGATTGAGTTCCAGATCGGGGGCGGGAATCTCTTCGGCCAGGCTCTTGGCCAGAAATCCATCCTCGTTGTAATTGTGTTCGGCCGTCGACAGCTTGTAGAGCGTATCGGAGGCGACGTGGTGATTGGTCAGCACCAGGCCATCGGAGGAAACGAACGAAGCCGAACCGCCTGAATTGAAGCGGACCGACGACTTCATCAGGTGTTCCAACCACGCATCGGTGGCTTCAAAACCATACACCTGCTTCAGATGTGCCTTGGGGACCCGATTGAACAACCACATCCCCTCGTCCGCCTTCAACCAACGTTCCTGCGACATGCAAGAAAATCCTCCAGCGATCCAGCCCCCCAGCAGCAATCCTCCCACCTGGAGGGTCTGTCTCACGCGGCTATTCCAATTCCGTATCACAGTCGATGCCTCCAATAGCTCGATTCGAATCGATGTGGATCCTCGAAGCATTCTTCCAGGCCCCATCAAGGTAAACTTCCCCGGTCGATGAGGAAACCGGGGGGCCGGCCTGGAATGCCCGAACTGCCGATCGACGATCCACTTGGATCGAAAGAATCGTGTGGCACCCCGGTGTCGGCCCGGTGTCGGGTGACTCAACCGGATCGCTGGGAAAAGAAGACGTTCTCAATTCCTTGTCGGCGGTAAGCCAAGAAAGCAAAAAGAGTAGGCTTCCAAGATCCGCCAGCAGCCAAGGGAAAGCCGGTCTATGGACTGCCGGCAAGGGAACCTATCTTCCCCCGGATGGCCGTTTCGCTCGGGTGGCGCCGCCGCTTGGTTTCACGCAACGTCGCCAAGGCGCCAAGAAAAGCAAGCCGCAGATTCTTCGTAAGCTTATCCCAGTCGGTTCCATCCGCGATTCGACCTGTCGATTGGAAGCGGATGCATGGTCGCGATCGCAACAAGCATTCATTCCCGATGGACCGAAACGAACGGGCTCAATTCTCGAGGAAGCGCCGCTGGCCGGTGTACCGCGCGACGGCATCCGGATCGAGCTCGATCCCTAGACCCGGTGCATCGGGAATCGCCAGCATGCCCTGGTGGTCCAGCTTCCAGGGAGTGGTGGGAAGATCGTCGATGAATGGCGATCCAGTGAGGTACTCGACGTAGCGCGTTCCGGGGATGGCCGATGCCAACTGGAGATCAGCGGCCAGGCCGACAGCGGTGTTCCATCCATGGGGCACGAATTCGACGCCGCAGTCGAGTGCCATCCAGGCGATCCGCCGTTCTTCGCTGATCCCGCCGACCTTGGTGACATCGGGCTGGACGATATCGAAGGCTCGCTCTTTGAGCCACGGGAAGAAGGACTGGCGGCGGGTGAGCACTTCGCCGCCGGAGATGGGGACGGGGGAAAGCTCGCGGAGACGGATGAAGTCCTCCAGCGCATCGGGCTGAAGCGCTTCCTCGAACCAAGCGACCTGGTAGTTGGCAAGCATCCGCGCGGTCTGCAGCGCCCATTTGTAACGGCCTGGCCAGTAGGCATCGCTTCCGCCGGCGTCGACCATCAGTTGGCATTGGCTGCCGATCGCATCGCGAGCCGCCTGCACGATCGCTTCATCGATCGACGGCTGTCGCCTGCCGAAGGGCCCCCATCCGATCTTGAAGGCGCGGAAGCCCTGCGACTTGACCTCCAGCAACCGATCCCGCATCTTCGCAGGTTCGTCCATCAGCAGCGATGCGTAAGGCTGTACTTTCTCGCAGTATCGACCACCTAGAAGACGGCTGATCGGCTGCCCGGTCGCCTTGCCTAAAAGATCCCACAGCGCGATATCGATGCCGCTGATGGCGTGCGTGATCGCGCCACCGCGCCCCAGCCAGAACATATGCTGATGCAGTTTTTCGCTGACCCTCTCCGGTTCGATCGCCGACTCCCCGATCAAGAGCGGCCGCAGGATCTCCAAGGAGGCGCTGACCAGCGACTGGCTGGTGAAGACGCTTCCCAGACCGACCATCCCGGCGTCGGTATGGACAGCGACTAGCGTGTGGACGCAATCTTCCGGCTGCAGTTCGTTGCTCCAGCCCCCTTCAGGTGTCGCGCCGCGCAGACCGGCACATCGGACTTCAGTGATCTTCATGATGGTTGCAGCTTGCGCTGGTAAAGGAGGACTTTCGGTTCGAAGGAAACATCAGGATCAAGCGGGAAGATGGGGCGTGGGCAACGCCGGTGCCCCAGCCGTTTCAGGTTGGCGCTGCTGGAGCCATCGGCGTCCACCCCGATCATCGCTCGACACCATTGTGCATACATCGCGAACTGGCAGTGAGGGCTTTTGATGACGACGGCATCAAAGCGACGGGGATCCTGCCCATGAGCCAGAAAGAGGGTGCGATCGTAGAGGCTGACAGCGCGACTGGTGGCGACGATGGTCATCGATCCTGATTCCAGGACTGCCGTGGGCCCCGCATCCCAGCGTTCGCCGAACGATTCGCTGATCAACCGGCCATCCCCCAGCATGCGGACCTGCACCTCCAGCGGGAGTGGGGAAAAACGCTCTGGGTCCAGGGAACCACCCAATGGAATGGTCAATCTCTGGCCGACCCCGGCTGCAAAAGCGGCGGCGACGGCCGGCGCGTCGACGATCGGTAGAAGGACGGAACCGGGGTAGCCTGCCTGCAGCAGCGCCCGCAGGATCTGGTTCGAATCGCCGGAAGCCCCGCTACTGGTGGCATCCGCCGCATCCACTAGCCCCCATGTCCCCGGCTCACCCAAGCCATGGGCTTCGCAAAGCCGCTTAGCCATCGCCTCCAGAGAGGCCAGGGGCACCTGCATCGCTTGGTGATGTTCCCAAAAGAGCGTCGCCATGCTCAGGGCTTGCTCAGCGGCCCATGCTGGATCGCCATCGGCGACGACGATGCTGGAAGTTTGGAGTTCAGGCACGTCGGTGAATGGATTGCTGATGAACATGCCGGCAGGCAGACCCTGGTTGGTGGCTTCCAGTTGCTGGGCCATCCTCATGCAGTTTCCAAAGAGCCCTGTTTCGGTGATCAGTTCATCGCCGCGCACCAGAGCCGGTATCGTGACGCGCGCCGTCACGGGCGAAACGCTGCCATCGAGGATGCGAAGCAGCAGTCGGGCCGCTCGCGCCCCGGTTTCATAAAAATCGACGTGAGGATAGGTATGGTAGGGAACCACCGCGTCGCAGTGCCTAAGCATGCGATCGGTGAGGATCCCATGGAGATCCAGCGATACGACGATAGGGGTCGAACTTCCGAACCTGCCTGCGATCTGTTCCAGAAGGTACCCTTCCGGATCCGATTGCTGCTGGGAGGCCATCGCACCATGCATCGAGAGATAGATGCCGTCGACAGGCCCTTGCCGGCGTGCCAGGTCGATTGCTTCCAGAAGCTCGGAGGCGATTCTCTGCCAGCATGCTTCACGCAGGGTGCCGCCTGAGGTGATGAAGTGCGCGCTATAGGTCGGAACGATGACGAGTTCAGGATGCTGGTGGAAGACGGATAGCGCACCCCCGACTTCATTGCGAACTTGGCGATGATAGGCCAGTAGTTCTTCCCCTCTGCGAACCGCAAAATCTTCGTAGCGGCTGAGTTGGGGATTGAAGGTCGATACCTCCTGTTTGCATTCGGCGATCAGCAGACGCATCGATGCAGCTCCCATGGTTCTCCCCTGTTCCCGCATAAGGATCGGAATGGTAGGGTCATTCGATGGCTTTCGAAGCAACCACGATCGGTGCCGTCGGTGCAAGCCTTGCCCACCGGAGCATCGTCCACAGGACGAGCGCGGCGGCCAACAGGTAGGCTAGAGCGGCAAGATCGAGCAGTCGTGGGATCCCCAGCGTCTGTTTGTAAAGACCGACCGACCAGGGGGCAAAACCCGATAGCAGCGCACCGAAGAAGTTCAGCAATCCGACAGCCAGAGCGCGATTCTCGGCCGAGACCACTTCGAAGGCAGCGGGAAAAATGTTGCCTGCCAGAAGACCGCTGAATAGACCAAATCCAGCTAGGTGGATCTGAGTGGCCGCCAGCGTCTGGCTGGATCCGATGCCGTGCAGACAAGGAGCGCACAGAAGGAGGCTGGCAAGCAGCACCCAAAAGCGCCCGCGAGGGGTCACCTGCGCCAGTCGATCGGCGATCCAGCCACCCGAGAAAAGCCCGATCAGCGTGGCGGCTTGCATCCAGAAGCTGGCTTCCCAGGCAGCCTGGGCAGTGGAGAGCTGAAACTTCTGCTGCAGGAAGCTTGGCGTCCAGCTGTAAAGCATCCAGAGTCCAAAGACGAAGATCGGAAAGATGATGCAAAGCATGCAGTAGATGCGGGTCGATAGGAGCTGCTGAAAGGAGGCCAGCGACCAGGAAGTTTTTCCAGAGGGACCTTTTGGAAGAGTCGCCCTTCCAAGCACCAAGTGGTAGGGAATCGCATACAGCAGTCCAGCCAAGCCCATCGCATAGAAGGCCAATCGCCATTGCCCCTGCTCGGTCATCCATCCACCAAACCAGGATCCTGCGACACTGCCGACGATCTGTGCGGTGGTTAAGCTGGCGATGGCGCGCGATCGATACTTGGCCGGCACAGCCGAAGCAGTCATGGCGATGGCGGCAGGCATGAAGAGCGCTTCGGAGATTCCCATCAGACCCCGAAGGACCAGCAGCATCGTCCCGCTTGCGGCCGCTCCCGTCGCCAACGTCACTAAGCTCCAGATCGCCAAGCTACCCACCACCATCCGCCGACGGCACCAGCGATCCGCCGCCCATCCGGCCAGCAGCGATCCCATGCCGTAGACCCAGAGGAAAATGGCACCTGTCATCCCCAGCTGCTCGTCATTCATCCCCAGATCGCGACGGAGCGCCGGGAACATCGAGAAGACGGCTTGGCGATCGCAGTAGTTCAAGAAATAAGCGACCCACATGGCAACCACCAGGCCGATCGCAGATGCCGGCAGAGGCTTTCTGGCGGTCGATGCAAGATCTTCGACCATCAGACTGCACCCTTGCGAATCGTGCGGGAGAGGACTTCCTTTGGGTCAGCCGGTTGGGCGATGACGGCGATGCAGTCTCCCTGCTGGGTGCGGCAGGGAACCCGGTGGCAGATCAGATAGCCATCGCGAGGCGAGGTGATCATGGCCGGTTGGCGGTCGGGTTGTTCCAGATCATGCAAGGCGCCGATCGGATCGCCCTGCTTCAACCAGGCTCCCAAGTCCGCCATCATCTCCAGGATGCCAGACCGGGGGGCCATCAGGTAGTTGTCCCCCTCCAGCGCTTCCACCAGAATCGTCTCGGGCAATCCCAGCTGCCGTCGACTAGGCAGATCGCCTGCCAGCAAACCGACATGGATCAGCACCTGCCGCAAACCTTTTTGTGCGATGCGATGGACTGCGGCCGAAACTCCTTCGCCTCCTCCCAGTTCGGTAGTCACCACCAGTTTGCCCTGGTTCTCCGCCTCCACCGGCAACAGACCGGTTCCGGCGATATCGGCGTAGAGGAAGGCGAAATCGGTTCCCCAGGCCAGCATCGCCTCCATCATTCGCCGACGTTGATCGAGATCCTCGACAACATGCATGTGGGCGCAGGGGACGAACTCCATGCCGCGGCCACCCGAGTGGATATCGATCACCACATCGCTCATCGGGAAAAGAGTGTGGGTCAGGTAATGAGCGATCTGGCTGGTCACCGGGCCGTCGGGAGTTCCGGGGAAAGCGCGATTGAGATTCATTCCATCCAGGGGCGAGAGTCGGGTGGCTGCCTGAGCCGCCGGGAAGTTCAGGGAGGGGATCAGGATCAGTCGACCACGAAGCTCTTCCGGCTTCAGAGTTCTTGCCAGATTCATCGCCGCGACCTGTCCCTGGTACTCATCGCCATGATTGCCCCCCAGGACCAGCACCGTGGGACCCTCACCGCGCGCGATGGTGGTGATAGGGATCATGACTTGAGCCCAGCCGCCGAGGTTGTGTGAGTAAGGGACTCGGAGAAATCCCTGCTGTCGGCCAGGTCGGGAAAAGTCGATCGACGTCGAGATCATAGAAAGTCATCTGCTAAGGAGAACGTTCAGGCGAAGACTTGGTGGAAGACACGAGCTTCCTGTTCGATGCCGGTCAGGCGTTGATCGAGACCTTGGTGGAAGTAGGTGAGCAGTTGGTGATCGAGGCCCATGGCGTGAAGGATGGTGGCATGGAGGTCGCGAACGTGACAGGGTTCCTCCACCGCCGCGAAGCCCAGTTCGTCGGTCGCCCCGATCGCCTGGCCTCCTCGGATGCATCCGCCTGCCAGCCACATGGTGAACCCATGCCAGTCGTGATCGCGTCCCGGCTTGTCGACTCCTTCACTGGTGGGTGTGCGTCCGAATTCGCCACCCCAGATCAGCAGCGTCTCTTCCCATAGTCCGCACCGCTTCAGATCAGTGATCAGCGCGGCGATCGGCTGATCGGTTTCCCCGGCATGCGTCTGATGATTGGTTCGGCAGTCGTTATGCCCATCCCAGGTATCTTCGATATGGCCGCCACCCGAATAGAGCTGGATAAAGCGGACGCCTCGTTCCAGCAGCCTTCTGGTGATCAGGCATTTTTGTCCGAAGTCGGCGGTGCGTGGGTCGTCGATCCCGTAGAGCTGACGAGTCTCTGCGGTCTCCCGCTGGAGATCGACCGCTTCGGTTGCCGCCGTCTGCATCCGAAAAGCCAGTTCATACGACTCCAACCGCGCCGCCAGTTCGCTCTCCCCAGGTCTCGTTTCCAGATGGATCGAATTGAGCTGATGGAGGAGGTCCAGCCCATCTCGCTGGGTCTGGTCGGATGTTCCTTGGGGAGTTGCCAGATCGAGCAGAGGAGGATTGCCGCTGCGGAAAAGGGTTCCTTGAAGGTTCGCCGGCATGTAGCCGCTGGACCAGTTCGAAGCACTGCCGATCGGACCTCCGCGCGGATCGGTCATGACGACAAAACTGGGGAGGTTCTCCTGGAGGGTCCCCAGGCCATAGCTGAGCCACGAGCCGAGGGCGGGTTTGCCGATAAAGACGCTACCTGAATTCATCTGGAGGCAGCCGGAAGCATGCGCGGCGGTGTCGCTGTGCATCGATCGGATGACGGCTAGCGAGTCGGCATGGCGAGCCAGATGGGGATAGATACTGCTGATGGGAAGTCCGCTTTCCCCATGCTTCTGGAAGGGAAAGAAACTCTTGGTCAGATGCCCGACAGGGCGGCCGTTGGAACCCACTGCCAGAGGGCCGGAGTAGGAGGTGCCATGGTATTTGTCGAGTTGCGGTTTGGGGTCGAACGTATCGACCTGACTGGGGCCTCCATTCATGAAGAGGAACACAGCGCGTGTCGCCTTGGGTGCGAAATGGGGGGCGAGAGATCCGATGGAGGCATCGGTGGCCAGCAGGCGATCGCGAGCCAGGCGGTCGAGCAGGGCAAGCCCTGCAAATCCACCTGCGGTCTCCCAGAACATCTGTCGACGCGTCTGGCCGCAAGGCATCGGATTGGGAGCAAAACGTCGCCAGCGCATCGCGAGACTCCATTCTAATCTGGATAGACGAATTCGTTCAGGTTCAGCAGCACGCGCGTGGCCTGCTGCCATGCGAAGAGGTCGGCCTGCCGATCCGCTTCCATTCTGTTTGGGGCATCGGGATGCAGTTGATGCCACTCTTGTCGCTGTCGCTGCAGGAACCGTTCCATCGCCGATCGCTCCACCTCACTGGGGGCTCGGCAAAGCGCCGTCCGCCATGCCGCCACAATCCGCTCCCATTCCGAAGTGGCATGTTCTTCACACAACCTTTCCGCCCAGTGCTTCGACTGTTCCATCACCAGATCGCCGTTGTAGAGGCTGAGTGCTTGCGTCGGGGTGGTGGTGGTGGCGCGCTGGCCGCTGGAGCGGGTGGTGTCGCACAGATCGAACACCTCCAGCATCGGAAGGATCAGCGATCTTTTGGTGAACGCATAGAGGGTTCTGCGCGATGCGGTCGACGGATCGTAGGGAGGCCAGATCGATGTCTTGTCGGCATGGCTCTCCAACGCTTCGCGCGGCACCTGCGGGTAGATGGCGGGCCCGAAAAGCGATCGGTCCAACTGCCCGGAAACCGAAAGGATGCTATCGCGAATCGGCTCCACTTCCAGCCGCCTGCGCGGGTAGCGCCACACCAGCCGATTCTCCGGGTCGACCCTCTGCAGGAGTGGTCGGATAGCACTGCTTTGTTGGTAGGTGCTGCTGGTGACGATCAGTCGACTCAATTTCTTGATCGACCAGTCCGCCTCATGGATCAGCCAGTGGGCAAGGAAATCGAGCAGCTGGGGGTGGGTTGGGGTCTGGCCGGTCAAGCCAAAGTCGTTGGGGGTGCGGACCAATCCCTCGCCGAAATGCCATTGCCAAACGCGGTTGACCAGAACGCGGGCAGTCAATGGATGGTCGGGATCGATCAACCAATGCGCTAATGAGAGTCGTCTGCGTGAGCTGGACGCATCGGGGTCCAGCAAGGTGAATTTCGATCCGAGAAGAATTTCAGGAGGCGCGGGCGTTACGGGTTCACTGGGATGCGATGGATTGCCTCGCAGCAGAACATGGGTGGCCGCAACCGGTCCAGGCGGCTCATCCAAAAAATAGCCCTGCATGGCCGCCAGTTTGGCTTCCTGGGGCATGGCCTTTCGCTGAGCCACACTGGCGACGGGAAGCGTTTTTTCTGTTCTTCCATCGCGGGGACGCACCAGTGGCTGAACGAACGCCACCATGCGGTAATAGTCGCGCTGAGTCAGCGGGTCGAACTTGTGATCGTGACAGCGGGCACATCCCAGCGTCAATCCGAGAAACGCCTGACTAACGGTGCTGACGATATCATCCAGCTGATCCATCCGATCGGCGGCGGGATCGGCCGGCTCGTCGTCCCAAGGGCCAAGCCGCAGAAAGCCGGTCGCCAAAATGGCATCTGGGCCGGCTTGGTCCAGTTCATCCCCAGCCACTTGGTGCAAAATCAACTGATCGAAAGGAAGGTCGGACAGAAAGGCGCGCACGATCGTATCCCGATAGCGCCATACCTCCGGCTTGGCCGCGTCCCGTTCATACCCGTTGGAATCGGCGTAGCGGACCACATCCAGCCAGCGCCGCGCCTGCCGCTCCGCATACGCTGGACTGGCCAGCAGTTCATCCACCAACCGATGGTACGCCGCCTCCGATGGATCGGCTTCCCATCGCAGTTGCTGTGGGATGGAAGGTGGCAGGCCGGTCAGATCGAGGAAAAGTCGCCGAAGCCGTTGTGGCGGATCTGCAGGAGGACTGGGAGTCCACTGCCGATCCTCCTGTGACTTGGCGATGAAGGCATCGATCGGGTTAGCGGTCCAGTCGGCCAAGGCGACTAGAGGCACTTCGGGACGCTGCAGCGGCTGGAAGGACCAGTGCTGATCTGGCTGTGCGGCGACCGATGGGGGCTGGTCCATGTCGACGGGATCGGCTGGAGCCCCTGCATCGATCCAAGCGCCAAGCCACTGGATTTCCTGCTGGGTCAACGGGCTACCCTTCGGAGGCATTCTCTGCGATGGATCGCCTGAGCTGACTCGTTCCAGCAGCGATCCACGGGAACCTGTTGGGTCGGGAAGCACCGATCCATGATCGCCACCCGTGTGGACTGCGGGTAGCGAGTCGAGTCGCAGGCCGCCTTCCTGCTGCACAGCGCCATGGCAACTGAGGCACCGCCGTCTAAGCAGCGGCTGAATCTGTTTGGAATAGCTTGGAGCATTCGGATCGGTGGCAGTGGAGTCGACGACGGGCGACTGACCAGTGGCATCCAGATGCAGCCCGCAAGCGGCCAACAGGAGCGCCAGCGCGGCGCTGGCTATCGGATGCCTGCGGATCGATCGAATCGGTAGCGGGAAATCGCTTCGCATGGGAGAGGTGGGAGTCGCGAATTGCAGGGTGAGTGAGCCGACGCGACTTTTTAACCTAGCAGGCTCGAAGGCATCGATCAAAAGAAATCGTGGTGTTGGCAAGTCGCAGCCGGAAAAAAAGAAAGCGGCTCGAGCATCCCGAAGGTGCTCGAGCCGCTTCGACGAACCGCGTCTAGCGACTCAGCCGACCGTTCGTTTTAGCGAACGAAGCTGGTCTGGATGACGCGGCGCTTGCTGTTCAGGTAAGCGCTGGGATCGACAACTGGAGCAGGAGCAGCGGCAGGAGCCGGAGCAGCCTGGATCGCGGGAGCGGCAGGAGCGGTGGTGGTGGTGCCACTTCCGCAGCTGCTGCAGCCACTGGTTGGGATCGAAGCGCAGGTATCGCAAGCCGCTGCATCGCAGCTGCTCTTCTTCTTGAACAGACGGCTCAGAAGCCCCTGGTGCTTCTTGCCGGAGAACAGGCCGTTGCCGTCGCAACCAGCGGCAGCGTTTTCCGCTCCGCAGGAAGGAGCCGCAGCGGCACATCCGCCACCGATCCCGGTGCAGCCAGCGCTCAGGTCGCTGCCGCAGCTAGGACCGTTACCGCACAGACCACCCAGGCCGCCTTCGCTGCCGCAGCTAGGTCCGTTGCCGCACAGACCGCCCAGGCCGCCTTCGCTGCCACAGCTAGGTCCATTGCCGCACAGGCCAGCACCAGCGCCATTGTCGCAGGCACCCGCATCGCACGATGGCTTCAGCAAGCCGGCGAGCATCGCCTTCTTCTTGGCTTCCACCTTGCGAACCAAGTCCAGCAGAGGACGCTTGCGAGGAGCGCGAGCGACACCCCCATCAGCTCCGCAAGAAGGACCAGCAGCTGCTGCACAACCGGCGTCGATCCCGCAGGAAGGACCACCGATTCCAGCACCCGCTCCGCAGCCAGCGCCAGCAGCACAGCCGCCGTCGGTGCCACAGCTAGGGCCGTTGCCGCAAAGTCCGCCGAGGCCGCCTTCGCTGCCGCAGCTAGGACCATTGCCCAACAGACCCCCACCAATCCCACCACCGCAGATGCCTTCGCTTCCGCAGGAGGGTCCAGCAACTGCGGTGTCGCAGCAGCTGGTGTCACATCCGCTGCCCTTGCCGCCAAGCATGCGGCTGAGCAGATCGATCCCGAAGCTTTGGTTACAGAGGCCAGCGCCAAGAACCAAAGAACCAACCAACATGTTCCATTTCATCGAACCACATCTCCCTATACGATGAATTTCTGATTCTGAACCTTCTTGCGTTGGGTGCAGTTTGGAGTGAAGACCGGTTCCGACGCACGAAGCTGCTGCCGAAATCGCCCTCCTATCCCGGTAGGCAGACAGATCCAGGCATTCACCATGAATCTGCTCCTTCGTGTTACCCTTCGATGCCGACTCGACTTGAAGTCCAGTCAGGCAACCGCGTCTCCCCTCGCTGTAATCGCTACCGAAGATCCAGCACCGGCCAAGTCATCCTCAACCTGATCAGCATTCCGGTGGCTAACTCCGTCCCATCCCGCTCCCAACTCCACCCTCCAAAAGGTTTTGTCGGTATTCGGTCTCTCTGGGTATCGGAACGGTTCTTCACCTCCTTGAGATCGCTGGATTCCTTTTTTGACCCGTAGCGATTCCTCCATACTCCTTGAAAGTGGTGAAGGTTGATGTCCAGGTAATCTGTAGCGATCGTGCGGCAGAAGAGTCTTCGCAGCTTGCCATCCTTGGCCGTTTCGTAGATGTTCATCGCTGGCAAAGTTTGCCAAGATTCCATATCCTGTTTGTTCGTTAGTTTGCGCTCAATCGCAACAGTGTCGCGTCGGTGGCAACCCCAGCCAGCGTCGTTGCGGGATAGGGTGAGTCGGTTGGTCCAACGGGGGCAAACGACAAACCAATTCGCGATTGACGGCGATTTTCATTCAAGTTCGGCCAGGTGAATGCACTGGAAGTTCACGCCTTCCCAACGCAAGATAGAAGCGGCCTAGATGGGGCGAAGGGCCAAGCCGACGCAGGTCGCCTCCCCCGGACACGGTCCGGCAGACGCCGGACCCTTCATCATCCAACTCACAAGAAAGCATCATGCCTTTGAAAGTACTCGATGTTGGCAACTGTGGTCCCGATCACGCCGCCATCCGCAGACTGTTGACCAGTCGCTTCCAAGCCGACGTCCTACAGGCCGATCAGGCGGTCGATGCGCTCCAAACCATCGCTACAAACGCGATCGATTTGATCCTGGTCAACCGCAAACTGGATATCGATTACAGCGATGGCATGGAGGTGATTCGCGCGATCAAGGCAGATCCCAAGGGAAGTCAGATTCCAGTGATGCTGGTTTCCAACTACCCGGAAGCGCAGCAAGAGGCGATG
>JBJSWM010000660.1:0-9447 GCA_046085865.1 Pirellulaceae bacterium | reverse complement strand
CCAAAAACTTTGACTCGGTGAGATTTTAATTCAGTTGCGAGAACCTGTCAAATCGAGCAATTTCCAGGATTTCTCGCTGGCGATCTGAAGTCGGCGATTCTAGTCAGCGGTAAGGTTCGCTTCTTTCACACCCCTTTCGCGTTCCCTGCGATGTCGCTCGGCAAAACAATCCCACCAAGATGACGCCCCCTCCCAACCAGGTCCACCAGGAGGGTGGACGATAGTCGGTCGTGTTTCCCCATGCCACGAAGACCCAGATCGGCAGCAAAATTGGCTCCAGCAATGTCAGCATCGCGGCCAATGGTCCAGGCACCGTCTTGAGCCCTTGAGCGAAGCACCAGTAGGGTGCACCCAGCTGCAACATCCCAAAGGCGATCAGATAAGGCCAAGCTTCTCGGCTGGGGGGGCTGGCTGCTAGAGCGAAGGGGAGAAAGCAGAGTGTGGTAGCAGCCAGATTGATCGTAGCCATCCAAGCCGAATCGCAGTCTCGCAAGTGACGCAGGCAGAGGATCACTCCGGCATAGAACATGCCGCTGAGGATCGCCAGGATCGCAGCCAGACCGTCGATCCAGCCCGATGCATCGCGCAACTCCATCACCAGAATCAAGAGCACTCCGGCCGTGCACCAGGCCAGCATGCGGCGATCACTTCCCCGCAAAGGCTCACTCAACCACCAACCGCTCAGCAGCGCTACCCACAAGGGCGAAAGATTCTGAAGCCAGATGGCATTCTCAGGTGGCCCCATCACCAAGGCAGACAGGTAGGTCCCATTCATCAAAACAAAGCAGACCGCCATCGGTAGCATCGACCACCGCCAACAGACGGATCGCACCAGAGGTAAGACGAACGCCAGGGCAAAAAGCGCTCGCCAAAACGCCAGCACCATGCCGCGCTGGGACGACGGCCACTGGCTCATCACGGGAGCCCTCGCGAACAGCGCGCTGGTGCTCCAGAGCACGGCGGCCAGCACGATCCAGCCAACTCCCCAACCGGCCAACGAACGTCGGCCAGTCTGTTCCTTCGGCAGTTCCCCCTGATCTACCCCCAGCTCATTCGTATCAGCCAAGTCCTTCTACCCCGAATCCCTCGCGGTAGCTGCGACGCAGCAGAGCGTTCGCCTGCTCATGGTTGCTGATCGACATCGCCTCGGGCCTCCACACCAGAGGATTGCCCGGAAATCGATTGGCTAGAACCCCCAGCAGCACCGCCTCGGTCAGCGGTCCGGCATAGCCGAAATGCGCGGTGGTCGGAGCGCCCCCCAGGCACGCATCGACCCAGAGATGGTAGTGGTCACCACCTTGGGCCGGATCGAGCTTGTTGTCGGCAAAGTCCTTGCCGGGAAGCAGGATGGGCATCGCCACGTGCGGCAGCAGCATCGCTCCCTTTTCCCCAAGGAAGATCGACCCCTGATCGGGCAGCCCGATCGGCTTGCCATCGCCACCTGTAAGCGGCCACTCTCTGGTATCGGGCATCAACCCACCATCGCTCCAGCTAAGCACAAAATCATCGGTGGTGAATGGGGACGCACCGAAGAGGTACTCGACCTGATTCTTCATCCCGTAGGACTTGGCTGGCGGTGCCGGACTGCGGGAAACCATCTGCCGCGGCGCCCCCAGCTGGAGGGCTGAGAATACGGGATCGAGGATGTGGATCGCCATGTCTCCCATCGTGCCGCAGCCGAAGTCGTACCACCGCCGCCAGCTGCCTTGATGGTAATGACCCTCGGAATACTCGCGATAGGGCGCAGTGCCCAGCCAAAGATCCCAGTCCAAATGATCCGGGACCTTCGACGGCTGGGGATCGGGCCCCTCATAACCCCACGTCTTGCCACTCCAGGAATGCACCTGCCGCACCTTCCCGATCACCCCCGACTGAATCCACTGAACACAACTGCGATAGGGACTGGCCGAGTGGATCTGCGTCCCCATCTGAGTCACCAGTCCAGGCTGCTGCTGAGCTTTCAAACGCAAAGCTCGCGACTCGAAGACGTCGTGCGTCAGCGGCTTCTGGCAGTAGACATGCTTCCCATGTTGCATCGCAGTCATCGCCGCTGGGGCGTGCGTGTGATCGGGCGTCGACACCTGAACCGCATCGATCCCCCCACCCAGATCATCGAACATCTTTCGGAAATCCCGATACCTCTTTGCCTTCGGGAACTTCTCCCCGGCCGCGTCGAGCTGCTTTTGATCGACATCGCAAAGAGCGACAATGTCGACTTTGGGGTGCGAGCTGATCGAGCCTAGATCGGAGGCGCCCATGCCTCCCACCCCGATCGAAGCCACGCTAAGCCGATCATTCTTGAGCCCAGCTGCCAAGCGTGAACCAACCACCGGAATGGTCGCTCCGGCAAGCATCGCACCCGATCCCGCCGCGTGCCGCATCCACTCCCGACGACTCCACGCCCCCTGCCCATTCGACCGATTCATCTCGCACTCCCCTCGATCTTGTAATTTCTCCGCCACAGACGCTTCCCTGCCGATGCAAGCCGGAAATGCTGGCATAGCTCCCTTCGGCATCGAACTCTTCCCAGTCTAACCGGTTCCAATGGTGCGATTCCATCCAAGGAGTTGGTCGGAACCGGAAAACCGCTTCGCGTTCGATACAATAGGATCATCCCGATGGGATGCAGAGCAGTCGATTCTCTTCGGACCAGCCAAGAGATTGCTTCCTGCGATGATCCATCGCAGCGGCTCTCCAGGGTTCTGCTGCCGACGGCATACGACTCGCGTCGCCAATTTTTTGAAGACAGTCAGGAGACTACGAGTTGTCGAAAGGGAAGCGAGACCAACAGACGCCCAAGCCCTCCCACCCGGTGACCAACGGCACAGGGGCTCACCCCACCGTCGCGCCCGACCACTCCCGTCCTCCCATCTCTGGAAACGAACAGACGCTTCCTCTTGGCCCTCCCCCAAGCCGACTCGATCCTGCTGATGCCAATCCCTCCGCAGCAACCGACGCATCGCCAACCTCGGAAGCGATCGGCGATGTTTCCAACGAATCGCTACCGCGAGCCTTTGGGGATTTCCAACTTTTGGAGGTGCTTGGACGTGGAGGCATGGGCGTGGTCTACCTGGCGCGGCAGGCTTCCCTGGAACGGCCCGTCGCCTTGAAGATGATCCGCGATGGCAGCCTGGCGTCCCCCCAGGAATTGGCTCGATTCCAAACCGAAGCCCGCAGCGCCGCCCGTTTGCAGCACCCCAACATCGTCAAGATCTACCAACTGGGCCACCATGGCGGCCATTCCTATTTCTCGATGGACTACATCCCCGGATCGGACCTAGCAAAGAAAATCGCCTTGGGCCCGATGGATCCCTACCAGGCAGCTCAGTATGCCAGGCAGATCGCCGACGCGATCTCCCACGCGCACGAACAGGGAGTGGTCCACCGCGACCTGAAACCTGCTAACGTGCTGGTGAACCTGCAGGATCAAGTGGTTGTCACCGATTTTGGGCTGGCCAAGACCTTGGGAACCGAATCGGGAATCACCGAGACTGGAGCGACGCTGGGGACACCCAGCTACATGTCGCCCGAACAAGCCGGAGGGAAGACTCAGGAACACGCCGAGCCGACCGACATCTATGCGATCGGTGCTATCCTATTTGCCATGCTGGCGGGCCGCCCCCCCTTCTCCGCTCCCTCCCCGATGCAGACCCTGATGCAGGTGCTGCATCAGGCTCCTCCCCGACTGCGCACCATCGCTCCATGGACCCCCGTCGACCTGCAGACCATCGTCGAGAAATGCCTCGCCAAACAACCTTCCAAGCGATATCCATCGGCGCGCGGTTTGGCCGATGAGCTAGATCGATTCCTTCAGCACCAGCCGATCGAGGCAAAGCCGCCAAAGGCTTGGCAGCGAGCGATCCAGTGGATGCTGCGGATTCCCATCATCGCGGCGCTCAGCGGCCACCGCAGCAGCGACCCATCACCCGCCCACCGCTGGGCGCAGCGCGGACTGATCGCCATCTTTGCTCTCATCCCATTCTTCTGGTTCTTCGGCACCAGTTGGTACCGCAACCACAAGCAACAGGTCCTACCCGAATCGATCCAGATCGCCGGGGGAGCCGCCGGTGGTATCTACCAAGAAGTCGCTCAGCAGCTTGCCGAGCGATTGACCGAGCACGTTCCATCGCAAGTCGTGGCGCTGCCCACCGAAGGATCAGCCGACAACCTCCAACGACTGGTCTCCGGACAAGTCCAACTGGCCCTCCTCCAGTCCTCTTCCATCCAGTCGGGTGAGGTGCTGGTTGTCACCCCGCTCTACCAAGAAGCCCTTCACCTGCTCGTCCGATCCGATCTCACTTGGCAAGGCTTCCCATCGTTGAAAGGACGTCGACTGGCCGTCGGCCCCCTCAACTCCGGTTCGCGACAGGCCGCCCAATGGGTACTCGACTTCCACGGGATCGACCCGTCTCAACTGGACCTCCTCCCTTGGGACCCCGGACAACTTCCCGGCGAACCTCCGGCGGATGCTGCACTCCTGATGATCAAACCCGGAGCCTCCACCATCGCCAGACTCCTGGGGAACCAGAGCTACCGGCTGCTGAGCATCCCCGACGCGCTGGAGATCACTGAAGAACAACCCGCCCTGCGCGTCGTCGAAATCCAACGCTTCGACTATCCCAACAACTCGCAGTTTGACGCCATCACCACCGTCGGCGCCACCGCCTTCCTCACCTGCTCATCCCGAGCCCCCAATCGCCTGGTCGAGGAAACCCTCGAAGCCATCTATGGCGGAAACTCCCGCCTTCCGGGGATCTTGCCGCTAGAAAAGGCGCAACAATTTCGCGGCCTGCCTCTGCATCCAGCAGCTCGCGCCTTCTTCGATGCACGATCCGACACCGAAAACCCAGAAGATTCTAAAGCCTCCCCCAAGTAATTGCCTGATTATCGAGCACGCTTGCCAGCAAACCAAGCAGATCGACTGACCAATCGAAACGGTGTCGGCTACTTTTGCGGCAGGAATCAAAAGAAGCCTGGAAGGATTTCCGTTCTTTTTACCGAGCCGTCCCTCACATTCTGCCGACCGATGCGAACGCTGTTTCGCCAAGGGAGTCACCGTTGACGGGATTGGCACGTTTGTTGCAGATAGGTCGCTACCATTGGCCGGTTGCTCTGATTGGGCACCGAAACAACAGCTACCCAAAGTCGCAACCGGTGATGGGGCGGTTCGGTCCGCTCCGCTCCATCGCCGGTCGACTTTTTCTTGGAACCTCTTGGCGCAGAAAGACAACTGCTTGCCATTCGATGCGGCTCCTTCCGAACGACTCGGCTCCGTGGTGAGCCCGAGGAGTACCCCAATGGCCTGCGTCGAGTGTCCGCCTCACTCGTCCAGGCCGGGGTGTTCCGTCAGTCACTGCATCGCGCGATCACCTACAGCTCATAACTGCGAGTAGGGGCGGGGAATCAGATCGGTCTTGTGGATCTTGGATACCGTGCCCTGGTACTTCTCCACACCGCTCAACTTCTTCCACTCCGGGTGTTCGCGGAACTTGATCCATGCGGCGTCGCGCGCGGCGCTGTTGTCGTAGACGGTCATGTAGGTGAGATTCGGGAGCCGATCTCCTAGGAGCGCCTGGCCGAAAAAGACTGGCTGGATGCCGCAATCGAGAAAGATCGGCACTTCCCCATTGTTGAACATCTCGACCTTCAGCATCCCCATCTTCTCGTTGCTGCTTTCGTAAGTCCGCAGCTCAAACAGCCGATCTCGACGCTCGGCCTTCTGGCTAGGTACCTTCAACTTCGGCATGCAGTCGAACGCGACCAGCACTTCGGTCCGCATCCTTCCATAGAAGGGCTTTTTGGGATCCGCATTGAGGTAGGCAGCTGCGGTCTCTAGGAACTGACTGTCGCCAGCTAGCTTCGGGACGACCTGAAAAACCTGCTGCGACTGTTCCAACGGCAGGAGGAGGTGAATCGCCGTGGTGGCTTGCGCTGCGTCGGCAGGCACTTCCTCAAACACCCCCACCGGCGAGATTCCCTGTCGATTCAGAGCGGGGAGGAGCGCTTTTTCGAGGTACTGGTCAAACTGAGCCAACTGAGCCTTGTCGACCTGCTGATAATGAACCCATTCGTAATGTTGATTGGATGCCGATTGAGCCATCACCTTCCCACCTCCCAGAATCACGGCCAATCCCGTCAGCAGCCGACCGATGACGCCCCATCCTATTTCGGAAGCTCGGCCCCCTTTCTTTGCAAATTGGCACTTGACAACGGGGGGACTCAGTTCCTTGGTCCCCTGCTCCACTCTCACTCGTTCGTCGAAACACTCCATCATCGGTCTCCCAGCATGGCATTTGTCCAAACGTTGCAACAACAGCTGTTACTTTATCAGAAGTCGATCGATCCCACGGCAACGGAAATGCAGTTGCCTGATGGCTTGGGTGCTATCGATTGCAGTGGATCTCACGCAGTCACCAAGGCACAGAGATACGTGAGCGGCCGCTCGGTCCATTCACTCTGTGTGCCTCTGTGTCTTTGTGAGAGGCAAATCGGCGCGATCCAATTTTTTTCGCTCCATCGTCACCCACCACCCCACGGAATGGTCGGACCGACTCAAACTTCGGCTTTCGCCTCCTTTTTGTGATCGCTTCCTTGCGATCGGGTGGCCGATTGAATTCTTCGACGGTCCGCCGGACGGGGAATTGATTACGATAGGGGCGCCGTACGTGAAGGACCTTCCATTTGGCGTCGCTGTCCTCTGGCGCGGCGTCCAGTTTTTTTCCTCGTGCTCCGGGCTCCCGGAACCAGTCATTAGGTAGCAATGAACTCGTCGAAGAAATCGGCTCCTTTTTTGCTGCTGCACCTCAACCCCAGTCATCGTGGGCAAACGGTGCTGAAGGCCTTGCGAAGCCTGCTGCCTGAGAGTAGTTGGGGGCAGGTGCGCCGTCAGGTGGAGAGTCGGCATCTTCAGATCAACGGCAACCTCTGCTGCGACCCCGCAAGAAAGCTGCAGGGAAATGAGGTGCTCAAATGGTGGCGTGAGGCGCTTCCCAAGCCAGTGGAGCCGAAGGATCTGAAGATCCCTTACTTCGATTCGCATCTCTTGGTGGTGGAAAAGCCAGCGGGCATCACTTCGGTGCGCCATTTTGAGGAACGGGACCTACCAGCTCGCCGTCGCCAATTGCAGCCGACGCTGGAAGAACTGCTGCCGCTAGCGCTGCAGCTGCAGCTGGGGGGAAGGGCATCCTCCCGTTCAAGCCCCCCTCCAGGCTCGCGAGGACAGCGTGATGGTCGCAAATCGGGTTCCTCCTCGCGTTCTCAGCTCCCTAGGGTCATCGCCGTCCATCGACTCGATCGCGACACCAGTGGGCTGATGCTGTTCGCTAGAACCCAACAGGCCCAGCGCGCTCTGGAAGAACTCTTTCGGCACCACCGAGTCGATCGTCGCTACCGCGCCGTGATCCATGGTCAGATTGTTTCCCAGACGATCCAAAGCGTGTTGGTGCGCGATCGGGGCGATGGAGTCCGAGGTAGCGGATCGCCAGAAGATCCGTCGGCACAGCAAGCCATCACGCATGTCAAACCGGTGGAGACATTCCGCGGCGGTCAGTACTCGATGGTCGAATGCCAATTGGAGACAGGTCGAACCCATCAGATTCGCATCCACCTGGCGGAGGCAGGGCACCGCATCTGCGGGGAACCGATCTACAACCGGCCTTTGCACGGCAAGCCGATCGAGGATCTCAGCGGTGCTCCACGCCAAGCGCTGCACTCCTACTCGCTGCGCCTGGTGCACCCATTCACCTCCCAGACGCTGGAGTTCTCCATGCCCTGGCCGCGCGACCTGGATCGCTGGATCCGGCGCTTGCGGACCGGCGAAGTTGGCAAACCATCCGACGAATCGATAGGATAAACCAGATCTTTATCGTCCCATCGTGTTTCCCCGCCCCACTTGGTCTTCTGTCCCATTCACTAGGGCAGACCTTCTTGCCGATGTTTTCTCTCCAGGAGCTTCGTTCATGTCTGCTTGTTCCGCACCCCGTTCCATTTGGATTCCATTGGCTTTCTGGTTCGCATCGATCCTGGCGTTACCGATCACGGCTCAGGATAAGCCGGCTTTGTCGGTCGCCGCGCTCACCCCCGAGGTGCAGACCGCCGAATGGGCGAAAGCCTGGTGGATGCCAAGGCACACCGACAAGCTAAAGGAGAAGGAGACACTCCAGCAAGTCGACATGATCTGGATCGGGGACTCCATCACCCACGGCTGGGAGAGCGCTGGAAAAGCCACCTGGGACAAGTTCTATGCCCGACGAAGTCCCTTCAATATCGGCTTCAGTGGCGACCGCACCGAGCAGGTGCTGTGGCGACTAGCTCATGGAGAAGTCGACAAGCTGAACCCCAAGGTGATCGTGATGATGATCGGTACCAACAACACAGGCCATCGACAGGACCCGGCCGAACAGACCTCGGCCGGCATCGAAGCGATCGTCAAGGAATTGAAAAAGAAGATGCCCGAGGCGAAGATCCTCCTGCTGGCGATCTTCCCGCGAGGCGCCACCGCCGACGACCCCTTGCGACAGCTCAATCGGCAGATCAATGAGCGGATCGCGAAGCTGGCCGATGAGAAGCAGGTCTACTTTCAGGACATCGGTAGCGTCTTCCTGGATGCTCAAGGCAACCTCTCCAAAGAGCTGATGCCCGACCTCCTGCATCCCAACGAAAGAGGATACCAGCTATGGGCCGAAGCGCTGGAGCCGACGTTGGCCAAGTGGATTCCTTGATGCTCTCGTGGTCTATTCCACTGGTAGCTCAGGGAACATCGGGCGCGACAGAGAGATCGCAAGGAAGCGATCATGAAACCCAAGCGACGGTCAGATGCCTGCTCGTCGCTCCAGATCTTGATCATTGCTTGGCATGATGCAACACGGCCAGGATGGCGACGGTTCAGGATTCACCTTCACGCAGTTGGGATTGTTCGAGGTGGAAGATGCGAAACAGAAAGTGGAAGTCCATCTGGGACTGGGATCACGTGGCGCCTGGGAAGTGGTTGCTATTCCTGGGAATCGTCTGGTTTGCGATTCCGCTGCCGCGAGCGGCGGGGGATGAGCCATTGCGATTGGCGACATTCGATGTGGATGCTTCCCCATCGGTCGGCACTCCGCTGGCCTACGACCCGACCAAAGGGGTCAGCGATCCATTACGATTCCGTGGTGTGGTGCTGATGGGGGCGGGTGAGCCGATCGTGCTGGCCACAGTCGACTGGCTTGGGATCGCCAATGCCAGCCATCTGGAGTTCCGTCAATCGTTGGCCGAGGCAGCTGGCACCTCCGTCGACCGCGTCGCGCTCCATACGCTTCACCAACACGACGCGCCACGATGCGATGGATCGGCCAGCATCCTGCTGGGAGAGCATTTGTCGGCCAAAGGATTCGACCTCCAGCTTTGGCAGCGCGTTCAGAAGGACGCGTCCGAGGCAATCCGCGTCGCTCTCCCCAAGGCAAGCGTGGT
>JBJSWM010000659.1:0-1159 GCA_046085865.1 Pirellulaceae bacterium | reverse complement strand
CTTGCACCGCCGCTTACATGGCCCGCGAGTTATCGTTTTCACAAAAACTTGGTTCCACCACCAGCCTCTCAAAAAATTCGCCATTTCCGTGAGAAGGATCGTCTGGTTCTGGTGATGTTTCTTCCAGTGGCGGTGGCAGTGACCTTCGAGAGGCTTCGGCCGCCGCATTGGGAACGCAAAACTCCTGCTACTAGAAAGTCCCTGTCATGTCGAAAAACGCTGCGAATTGCCCCCCACTCGGTCCTGTCGGCAGCTTCGTCGAACACCATTATCGCCACTTCAATGCAGCCGCCCTGGTCGATGCCGCGCAGGCCTATCGCAACCACCTCGATGCAGGCGGAAAAATGCTGGTGGCTCTAGGCGGTGCCATGAGCACTGCGGAACTCGGACGCTCTCTGGCCGAGATGATTCGACAGGATCGCATTCATATCATCTCCTGCACAGGGGCGAATCTTGAAGAAGATCTCATGAACCTGGTGGCTCATTCCCATTACCACCGAATTCCGGGCTATCGCGAGCTGACTGCACAGCAGGAATGCGAGCTTCTCGACCGTGGCCTGAATCGCGTCACCGATACGTGCATCCCGGAGGCAGAGGCATTTCGGCGACTGCAGGGGGTGCTGTTCGAACAATGGCAGGATGCCGAGATGAATGGCGACCGAATGTTTCCCCATGAATTCATGTACAAACTGATCCGACAGGGAAAATTGGCTCCTTTCTACGACGCCGATCCCGCCAACTCCTGGGTGGTCGCCGCAGCGCAAAAGCGACTTCCGATCATCATCGGTGGTTGGGAAGATTCCACGATGGGAAATATCTTCGCCTCCTACGTCATCAAGAACCAGCTCAAGCCGTCGACCATTAAGTCGGGGATCGAGGCCATGGTGTGGCTTGCCCGCTGGTATCGCTGTCACTCGGACGGTGCCGGCATCGGATTCTTTCAGATCGGCGGCGGTATCTCAGGGGACTTTCCCATCTGCGTCGTCCCTATGATGACGCAGGACCTTGAGGAGCCGAATGTGCCGCTGTGGTCCTACTTCTGCCAGATCAGTGAAGCGGCCACCAGCTACGGATCGTACTCCGGTGCGACTCCGAACGAAAAAATCACTTGGGGTAAATTGGGGCCTCAGACCCCTCGCTTCATCGTTGAAAGCGATGC
>JBJSWM010000658.1:0-8699 GCA_046085865.1 Pirellulaceae bacterium | reverse complement strand
ACACCCCCAAAAGCCTTGCTGAGCGTTCCCAGATGGACTGCCACCTTGCGTTCCAACCCCGCCGCGGCGATGGCTCCTCGCCCCTCGGGACCGATCACCCCGGTCGCATGCGCCTCATCGACCATCATCAGCGTCCCCAATCGCTCCGCAAGTTCCGCCAATCGCTCCAGCGGCGCGAGATCCCCTTCCATGCTGAAGACCGAATCGGTGATGATCCAGGACTGGCCCTCCGATCCCTCTCCTCCCTCAAGCAGTCGCTGCAACTGCTCGACGTCCCCATGTGGATAGATCGACACAATGGCTCGGGACAGCCTACAGCCATCGATCAGGCTGGCATGGTTCAGTTGATCACTGAAAACACGATCCTCCTTGCCGACCAGCGCCGAGAATGTCGCAAGATTCGCCGCGTAGCCAGATCCAAAGACGATGCATCGTTCGGTCTCCAGCCACTGGGCAATCGCCTCCTCCAGTTTCTGTTGCACAGCGGTGTAACCCGTCACATGACCGCTGGCGCCACTGCCCCATCGCTGCCCAGCATCGATTGCCTCGGCCGCTGCGGATCGGACTGCAGGGTGCCAGGATAGCCCCAGATAGTCATTCGATCCGAAGGAAATAATGGGTCGGCCTTGCCAAAGAATCTCGGTCGGCGATATCGCCACCAGCGGGATGCGGGTGCGAAAGAGCCCCTGGCTTTTGCGATCTTCCAAACGACGATCCAGTTGCCCTAGCCACCTGGCGATCGCTAAAGAGTCTCCAGGATCGGGATAGGAATGGTTGGTCATCGGATGCCTCGACCGCTTCCTTCGAAACGAGCCTTCCTTGGAAGAAGATGGATGCCGTTTCTTCTAGAACACGTCCAATTGGGATCAAGGCATCGGTGGCGTGGCCCGATCGGAGGCAGCGCGAGCCAATACCATGCGAAAATCTCCTTGCAGCTTTGCAGTCCCCTCCTGCTTTGCAAAGGGTACCGTGACCGACTCTTTCTGCTGCATCGACAGTCGCGAATAGATACCGTCTTTTTGGTTCGCCTCCCCGAACTGCTGAAAGTACATCTGGGTTACGAGTTCAGGGAACCCCTCAGCGAGAACTCGAAAGTGGATATGCGGCGTGCGCCCTGGGTATTTTCCAGGGATGATCGATTGGAAGCGGTAAGCCCCTTCAGGGTCGCACACCAGTCGTGCCCAATACTGAAAGTTGGGATCCAGTGGCGCTTGATTGCTGTCAGCCTGATGTTGATACCGCCCCGAATGGCAGGCCTGCCACAGTTCCACGACGGCACCCGACAGAGGGCGGCCGTCGATGCCAACCACTGTCCCTCGGACTTCAATCACTTCTCCTTCGGCCATCGGACCATCGGTGGCTCGTCGGGTCAAATCAGCATCCGAATGCGGTTGCTTCACGATTTCGGGGACCGGATAAAACGGGCCTGACGTCTGAGGTGGGGTGGAAGGGAGATCTTCTGCCATCGTCCGCCCCACCCATGGCAACATCGCTCCCACTGCGGATGCCTGCCCGATAAATCGCCGTCGATTCCATTGCATTGCGTTCATCCCTTGGTTCCCATCCCGATCCGAGATCCACAATTGGTAAGGCCTTCGTTTCACCCTTGTCCCACGTGACCCAGTGTAACAAGCCGCCAAACTGGCCGACTCTCCCTAGCTAAGAAATCTCAAGGCTGAAATCGTCGCCATCGATGCGTTGGCCCTTCCTCGGCAAGGTCGGACTCAGGCAAATAGGGGATCAAACGGTCGGCCCTCATTCTGTGTCGGCCGCTCGGGCCGCCCCTGATGCAGATAGGTCATCTGCCGCGCATCGACTCCCATCAGATGGAGAATCGTTGAATGCAGGTCGTGGATATGGACGCGTTGATCGACCGCATGAAGGCCTAGTTCATCGGTTGTGCCAAGGGTCTGCCCACCGCGGACCCCCCCACCGGCAAACCACATGGTAAATCCATTCGGATTGTGATCTCTTCCATCTCCCTTTTCGCTCATTGGCGTCCTGCCGAACTCACCGCCCCAGATGACCAGGGTATCCTCCAGCAGACCACGGCGTTTCAAATCCTTCAGCAATCCGGCAACCGGCAGATCGCTGGCACGACACAGTTGGCTGTGATTCTTCTCGATGCCCGAATGAGCGTCCCATCGGCTTCCAGCTCCGTGGTACAGTTGCACGAATCGCACACCTCGCTCCACCAGCCTCCTGGCTAGCAGGCACCTGCGTCCGAAGGAATCTGTCTCCTTGACCCCGATCCCGTAATCCGCGAGGGTCGCTGGCGTCTCCTGGCTCAGGTCGATCGCCTCGGGTGCGGACGACTGCATGCGGTAGGCCAGTTCAAAGGAAGCGATCCTTGCTTCCAATTCGCTGTCCAGCTGGCGCCCGCTCTGATGCATTCGATTCCACTGGTAGATCTGCCTCAATTTCCTCTGCTGGATCTCAGGCGTCACAGCACCCGGAGGATGCAGATGCTCGATCGGCACCTCTCCTCCCAGCATGGCGGTCCCCTGATAGCTTGCGGGCATGAAACCGGCACTCCAGTTGCGGCTTCCATTGATCACATGGCCATCTCCATCCTCCATCACGACAAACCCGGGTAGATCTCGGTTCTCACTTCCCAGCCCATAGCTGATCCAACTTCCCAGCGACGGCCTGCCTCCCAAGATCGATCCCGTATTCATCTGGCAGACGCCATTGGAATGGTTCAATCCGTTGCCCCAGCAGGATCGAACCACAGCGATCTGGTCGACCAGGGTTGCCGTATGAGGCAACCAGTCGCTAACCCAGGTGCCGCACTCACCATGCTGCCTCCAGCGACGCTTGCTTGCCATCAAAGGAGCGTTGTACTCTCCCATGGGAGTGATCACTGGTTTGAAGCTGCCAGGAAGCGGTTGCCCATGCAGCCTGGTAAGTGTCGGCTTGGGATCAAATAGATCGATGTGACTGGGGCCCCCCTCCATGAAGAGGAAGATGGCGCGCTTAGCTTTTCCAAAGCCTCGCAGCTTGGTTGTCTCGCCATCGGCACGGTTGGCAGAGAGCCCCAACCATGCCAGCATTCCGAATCCAGCACCAGCCTGCAACAGCATCTGCCGACGCGTTGCGTAAAGCCCTCGCACTGCTGAAGATCTAGCCGGCCTGCTGCATTCGTTCATCGGCACTCTCCCAAAATCAGTTCATTCGATGTAGAGCAGGGCATTGGAACTAAGTAGGGTATGGCACAGTTGATCCAGCGTCGCCCCCGGCTCACTCATGAAACTCTGCAACACTTCTATCTCCGATGCATCGGGCTGCCGCAAATGGACACGCTGAAATGCCTCCCTCGGCGCTTCGGCTCCGAATGGGGCTAACTGCTCCGCCATCCTCGCCGACTGCTCGATCATCCAGGGGCTGTTCAACCACTGCAGGGCCTGCAGCGGCGTGTTGGTCGGCATGCGTTTTGCAACCGACACAATTCCGTCGGGCGCATCGAGAGCACGGAGAAACGAATCCGGGCTGTTTCGCATCGCGCGCCGATAGATGGACCGCCGAGTCGATTTGGCGTCGACGGATGGACCGCCCCACGTTCGCTGCTGGACCCCTGCAAGCGACAGGATGGTATCCCTCGCCTGCTCCGCATCCATCCTGCGCGGCGAGAACCGCCAAAGCCACCGATTCGCAGGGTCGACCGCAAATGCTTCCTGCATGCCTTCAAAGTAGGCGGCCTGTCGATAGGTATGCGATGTCACGATCAGGCGACTCAGTTGCTTCCAACTCCCCTCGCGTTCCTGGAACCAAGATGCCAGCCAATCGAGCAGCTCGGGGTGGCTGGGAGGTTGGGTCAGCCTTCCAAAATCGCTGGCGTTTTCCACAAGCCCTGTCCCGAAATGATGCTGCCAGATCCGATTGACCATCACCCGCCAGCTCAGTCGATTCGAACGGTCGACAATCCACCGCGCCAGCGCTAGCCGTCGGCCGCTGGATTGGGTACCTCGCGTTGGCTCCAGTTCCCACGGCGACTCATTCAATATCTCCAATGCCCCCGGCTCAATCGCCTCGGCAGCCTCCCCACGAGCTCCAGGAATTCGGGTCGGCGGTGGAATCGGCCCCACTTCCCGCACCGATGCCACTGTCGGGACGCTCGGTGGCATCCCTTTGCGCCATCCAGCCAGCTCTTCCTCAAGCGCCTTCCAGCGTTCCAGAGTCTCTCCCTTCAACTTCTTTTTAAAGTCGATCCCGTTGATTTCCGCTTCGATCTGCAACTCCGCCAGATAACTGACCGCCTGCTCGGCCGGAGTTCTTTCTCCGATCTTCTTTCGCAAGGCTGGCCTGACCTCGGGAGGAAATTTTTCGATCGCTGCCAACCGCACCTCCTCGCGAATCGGTCGCTCCAAATCGTCCTGCTCGGCCAACTTGCTGGCCATCGACTGCTTTGCCTCCGACCTTCGCGCTTCCACCGCCTCGCACTGTCCCTCGGCCAACGTCGGTAACTCCGCAGGAAGCAGACCTGCGAAACAGGACTGCAGCCGGTAGTAGTCTTTCTGCAGGATCGGATCGAACTTGTGGTCATGGCACCGCGCACAACCGATCCCCAACCCAAGAAAAACTTCCCCGGTGACATCCGTCAGATCGTTCAGAATGATCGACCATTGGGTTTCCACGTCGCGCTGGTTGTACTCGTAGATCCACAGCCTCAAATAGCCGGTCGCATCGCGTCCCCGAATCTCCCCAGGCTGCCACTCGTCTCCCGCCAACTGCCAGGTAACAAATTCGGCATAGGGCATGTCCTCGCGAAATGCCTCCAGCACAAAATCGCGGTAGCGATAGGCGGAGGGTCGGAAGTCATCCTGCTTGTAGCCATCCGACTCGGCAAATCGCACCAGATCCAGCCAGTACCTCCCCATTCGCTCGGCGTAACGAGGATCTGCCAGCAAACGGTCCACCATCGCGATGTAATGCGATTCGTCGGGACTGGCCAACCACGACTCGATCTCTTCCAACTGAGGCAACTCACCGACAAGATCCAGATAAAGTCGTTTGGCCAGAGTCCTCGGGTCGGCTGGAGGCGCCGCAGGCAACGGATGCTCTCGACGCTTGGCTTCGACAAAGGCATCAATCGGATGATCGCAAGAGACGTCGTTGTCATCCCCTTCAGGTGGAATGGCTCGCATCACCGGCTTCCATAACCAATGATCCTTCGCAAGATTACCCCAAGCTTCCGAACCATGGTCCAGCTTCATGGCAACCGAAGGCCAAGGAGCTCCTTGTTCGATCCATCGCAGGAGGTCGGTGCGAATCGATTCAGGCAACTGCCCTTCGGGAGGCATTTGCAACTGGCCATACTCGATCGCTTCGGCAACACGAGGCCGCTGGTGATCGCCTAGCTTCTCGAAAAGGCTTCCCGAGTCGCCGCCGGCTTCCCACCCCGCCGCATGATCCAGTCGCAATCCCCCTTCCTGCCTTCCTTCCCGATGGCATTCAACGCAATGAGCGATCAAGGCGGGGCGAATCTTCGATTCAAAAAATCGAATCGATTCGGTATCTCCCGCATCCAGTTTTCCGCACGCGAGGAGAGCGACTAACCCCAGCCAATGGCCAGGCATTTTTTTCTGCTTCATCGGACCCTCTGCCACGCAGCATCTACCGCAATCTTTCTATCGTACAGCAATCGATCGGATTCCTTGATGGTAACCCAGGACACCGATGGCCATCGTCGATTATCGAATATGCCGCAGCGAAAATCCAGCAATCCGGCCGCGCCATTCCCACCCCCCCCCGGGTCGCTCGCCTCACATCGATTCCCCTTTCGGTAATCGACCGGATAGATAAAAATCGCCGGATCGATACCAAACCGTGGGCGGTTTTCATGAAGATGACAGGCACGAGACGATTGAGGCGTTTTTTTGCCTCAGCAGGATGAGGAAGCATCGATGGACGCACCGCAAAGCTCAACCGATCGCCAGATCGTCTCCACGCAATCTTCCGTGCTCAATTTGGCAGCCTATCACTTTGTATCGATTCCATCGCCAGAGGAACTGCGCAAGACGATCCGTCAGCGTGCGGGTGACTTGCGGATCAAAGGCACGGTGCTGATCAGCCACGAAGGGATCAATCTTTTTGTGGCAGCGCAAGAGTCAGCGGCTAGGCAATTCTTCGAATGGTTGAAGTCCCTTCCGGGCCTTCAAGCTCTCCATGCCAAGGAAAGCTGGACCGACTACCAGCCGTTTCGGCGCATGCTGGTCAAACTCAAAAAAGAGATCATCGCTTTTGGGATCGACCAGATCGATCCCGCGCACTACACCTCCTCCAAGATCACTCCCGAAGAACTCCGACAATGGCTTCGCGATGGTCGGCCGCTCCGGCTGCTCGACGTTCGCAACGACTACGAGGTGGATGTCGGCACCTTTCAAAATGCTCATCCCATCGAGATCGATCACTTTCGCAACTTCCCAGAGGCGATCGACAAGCTGCCTCAGTCGTGGAAAGAGCAACCTGTGGTGATGTTCTGCACGGGTGGTATCCGTTGCGAGAAGGCAGGTCCTTGGATGGAACAGCGTGGATTCCGTCACGTCCTGCAATTGGATGGTGGAATTCTCAACTACTTCGAGAAGTGTGGGGGAGAATTCTACCAGGGTGACTGCTTCGTCTTCGACCAACGGGTCGCCGTTCGTCCCGATCTGACCCACTCCGATAAGTCGCTTTGCTTCGCTTGCCAGCACGTCCTGACGCAGGAACAGATGCAGTCGGATCTCTATCAGCCAGGCAAGCACTGCCCGCATTGCTACCTCAGCCCTCTGGACGCGATGGAGCGAAAGCGGGCGGCGAAGGAAAGCCGAATGCGAGACTACCTGGAACGTCAACCAGGCTGCCAACCGTACTGCAGTGAACGAAGCATCCACGTTCCCCGACGTCTGGCGGGAATGCCTTTACTGGATTTCCTGGAGCAATGGATCCCTGGTCGGTCGCGATCGCATTGGATGGAGGCGATTGAGTCGGGGAGATTGGTCGATGGCCATTTGCACTCCGTCGCCCCAGACCGGATTGTCTCCGAAGGACAGAAACTGCTTCACCGCGAACCGGACACGATCGAGCCACCCGTATCCAGTGCCATTCATCTGGTCTACCAATCCGATACTTGGCTGGTTCTCGATAAACCAGCGCCTCTGCCGGTTCACGCATGCGGTCGCTATTACAAAAATACGCTCGAAGCCGCCATGCAGCATGCGTACCACCCAGAAAAGATTCGTTTGGTGCATCGCCTGGACGCCAACACCAGCGGACTGCTGGTCGCTGCGCGTCGCACCACGGCGGCCAGATATCTGCAGCAACAGTTCAGCGACCGTTCTGTCGAGAAAACTTACTTGGCTGCTGTTTCCGGACATCCAACGGAAGATTGTTGGGAGTGCCGGATCCCCATCAGCGATCAGACCGGGCCCTTCGGATCCCGGTCGATCGCATCCGTCGACTCCTCACAGCCAACCCACCAAGCACTCACTACCTTTCAAGTCCTTCATCGCCGCAGCGACGGAACCTCTTTGCTGAAGGCGATCCCAAGGACTGGCCGAACCAACCAGATCCGAATCCATCTCTGGGAGTCCGGCTTTCCGATCATCGGCGATCCGCTCTACCTGCCCGACAGGAAACTTGGCGATGGATCGACCCTGCCAATCGATCAACCTTCCATGCAGCTTCATTCCTTGGAAATCAGCCTGCTCGATCCCGAAACAAAAACCCGCCGCAGCTTTGTCAGCCAACAGGTTCCCCAATGGGCTTCTCACCCCTCCGGATAAGTCCCACCCCGCAGTGGCGTCGCACGGGATTCGATGAGTGCATCGATCGAAGGCAACATCCATCGCTTGCTCCTTCCCACCGAACATCGGCACGTAGGCTTTCGGCCCACCAGTGTCCCAAACAGCCTGCCCCCCGGCCATCGCACCCATTTTCCAGGTCCACCCGGGATTCCTTCGGATAGACCTCGCAGGACAGCCCCCCTTCGAATCGGCCATAGAAGCTCAATGGATGGTTCGCGGCGTACCGACAGGAATCTTCTAAAGCGAGCGGGAAGCGGGCATGCCAACCGATGTGCGACGCTGGACTCAGGAAAACCGGACGGCTCGCGCCGCTCCGCTTCAATTGCGTTGCCTCCTGCACTGCACCCTGATGCAACAGTTCGTAGCACGCTCCATTGCCCCAAAGTATTGTCGGATCGACCAGATTTCTGGCTTGCGTGACCGTTTTGTGAGCGAGTCCTTTGCGATCACGCAGACCTTCGAATGCCTCGACGGTCCGCTTTCCTTCGATCGGGGCGCAGGGATGGAATCAGGTCGCGCGGCATACTTGAAGAAAGCTCTCTTTCGACATCCATGCGAGTTAACTCGAATGGCCGATGCCAACGCACCTCGATACAACGCTTTGCATCCAAGCCATCGCACGCGACGAACTGTCATCATCGTTCGATAGACCACCAGCTTTCCATGCCTCGTCTCTCCTCAGCAGCCGCCTGAAGAGCGCGACGCATCGCTCCACTTTCCATGCAAGAAAGATCGCTAGTCCTCTTGACCCAGTTGGTCGCATCGATGAAACTTCCGGTTCAGACGAGGAGCTCTATTGGATCCATGATCGACGGATTGATCTGGAGCCGTGGCCGGGGCTCCTCGTTTTTTTATGCGCGTGGGGCGCGTCCGAACCCCCAGTGAAGGAACTGGCCTAAGAAGTATCTGGTCAAA
>JBJSWM010000657.1:0-2464 GCA_046085865.1 Pirellulaceae bacterium | reverse complement strand
GGTGCCGGATCAAGCCGAATTCATAGCCACCATTGTCCGTAGCCAGCATCGCCAGATGGTGGATTTGCCGGAATGGCTATTTACCGCAGCCGTCCACCGCGTGGCTGCGATGGCTACCTGCCGTTGGTGTAAGTCTTATGGAAGAAACTCCCCCGTAGCCACCATCGCCAGATGGTGGATTTGCCGGAATGGCTATTTACCGAAGCCCTCCACCGCGTGACCGCAGTGGCTACCTGACGTTGGTGTAAGTCGCATGGAAAAAACTCCCCCCTTGCCACCATCGCCAGAGATGGATCGGTCCCTGGCACTGCGAAAGCCACCTTCGGCGCATGGCAAAACTTCTCTACAGGTTCGGCTGGCTTGCCATCGATATCGAAGACGCATCGGCCATCTTCGCCTTGGGGTAACTACCAAGAATGGTGAGGAACTGAGACTGGGCCGTCAGTTGAGCGATCGCCTGCGATGGTTGCGGCTCTTGAAAATGCCCCTCAAACTCGACAAAGAACTGATACTCCTGCATCTTCTGATGCACCGGAAACGACTCGATCCAAGTCAGATTCAGCTGCTGCTTCTGGAAAACCACCATGGCATCGGCGAGTGCACCTGGGCGGTGCGGCAATTGAAAGAGCAGCGAGGTTTTATCAGCGCCAGTGGGACTCGGGATCTCGTGTCCCAATACAACGAACCTAGTTGTATTGCCAGCGACATCTTCGATATTCCGTTCCACGATTTCCAATCCGTAATGCGCTGCGGCCTGACTGCTGGCGATCGCCGCAGCATGCGGCTCACCGGCCGCCAACTCCGCCGCTGCTGCCGTGCTTTCGACAGGCTGGCAACGAGCGTTGGGGAGGTGCCTTGCCAGCCAGTCGCGGCACTGGGAGATCGCCTGTGGCTTACTGTAGATTTCTCGAATCTGCTCGCGACTGCTGCGCGACAAAAGGCAATGATGGATGGCGACAGGAACCTCTCCGCAGATACGAACTTGAGTTTGAGTGAACATGCTTAGGGTGTCCGAGATGCCACCGTCGGTGGAGTTTTCGATCGGCACCATCCCGTAGTCGGCTTCCCTCTTTGCCACCGACTCGAACACCGAACGAATGGTTGGCAACCCTAGCAGTTGGGTTGCTTCACCGAAGTACTGAAGAGCGGCACCATGGCTGTAGCTGTACTTGGGACCAAGGTAACTGGCGCGCGGTCCTCGAGCCGTTGAATCGAGCGTTGCGGAAGCGATCGACCGAAACAGCATCCCCAAGGCATCGCTTACCGATCCCTGATCGCGCGTCATCGCCTCGCTCATCAAGGCCTCAGTCTGGTCCTGGTGCTCCCACACCTTCAGCGGCTCCGATCCCATCTTTTGCATTTGCTGCAAAAGGCCGGTTCGCTTTTCCAACAACCGCACGATCTCCAGGTCGACATCCCGCAACCGCGCCTCCCAACCCACCGCCGCCCCTCCCCTGTCGCTCATCACCTCTCCCTCCCCGCCAGAAAACTCTCTTCGGATTCGCCTCTCCAGCGCCGACCCCGGCTCATACACGGCCCAGCACCCAACGGCTGGCACTCTCGGTACCGTTCCCTACTGCCAAAAGGAAACGCCTTCCCCCAAGCGGCCCCTCAGCTCATCGCCCACATTGGAAAAGGAGTAGGCATCCTAAGCCTGTCAAATTGGCAATTGAAGGCTATCCAGGAGGACCTTCTGCCTGCCACACTGCCGCTCCGATTTTCCCGTTTTCCACCACAACGGAGGCGTAAACAGCCAATTAGACTCGATTTTCCGTATTTTCGGTCCGCTTTCAGCCCTTCTTTTTCCAAGTGTTTGGCATGGAGATTGCTGGCGGAAGGGCTCATGGAGGATGGCCGCCCATCGGTCGGATCAGTGGCGTGAGTCGGGATCCTGGCAATCCATCGGCATCTCGGCGGGTCAATGAAAGGGAGGAAGCGATGCAGAACGAGAAGATTATTGGAATCGACCTTGGGACCACCAACTCGGTTGTTGCCATCATGGAAGGCTCGGAAGTCAAAGTGATTCCGAACGCGGAGGGGAACCGGCTGACTCCCAGTGTGGTGGCCTTCACCGACAAGAATGAAGTTCTGGTTGGTGAGCCAGCTCGACGCCAAGCCGTGACCAATCCCAAGCGGACGATTTCTTCGGTCAAACGGTTCATGGGGCGGCGTCATGAAGAAGTTCGGGCTCAGGAGAAGATGGTTCCCTACAGCGTGATCGGAGGGGATCAGGAATATGTGAAGATCCAGGTCGGCGACCAGCAACTGACGCCACAAGAAGTCTCTGCCAAGGTGCTTCGCAAACTGAAGGAAGCGGCTGAGTCCTATTTGGGTCATCGCGTCAGCAAAGCGGTGATCACCGTACCAGCCTACTTCAATGACGCACAGCGACAGGCCACCAAAGATGCCGGCCAGATCGCCGGTCTAGAAGTAGCGAGAATCATCAATGAGCCGACGGCGGCTG
>JBJSWM010000656.1:0-7185 GCA_046085865.1 Pirellulaceae bacterium | reverse complement strand
CCACCCTACCTACCGCGAAAACCGAACCTATCGGATCCTGGCGTATTCCGTATTTGGGCGCTCCGCGACGATCCCGACACTCTTGATCGCCCTCCGGTTACCGTTAGGTCATCCAACTGATCCAGCCTGCCCCCATCCGCCTCCTTCACCCACCATCGAGCCCTCGGAAAGCCTGCCATAGCTCTCCTCCGCTCGGCTCCCCTCCGCTCGGTTCCACTCACCGCAATTGGATTCCTAAGCATACCATTCTTGCGGTCAACGAATTTTCGCTACAACCATCGAGGAATCCGCGAATTACAATAGGTGGTTTCATGAGCCGCCATTCTGGTGGGGGCCTCATGCCATCCGGACAGCCAATCATTTCCGCAGGGATCCCTTCCATGCCAGCGTCGTCCCTATCCAGATCGCTTTTTTGCTCCGCCATCTTCCTATCGTCTCTGCTAGCCGCCAGTTGGTGCCAAGCGCAACCACTGCCCAACCGCAAATATGGCCAGGAAGACAAATTCCGCCAACTGGAAGAAATTCTTCCTACCCCCAATGGATATCGCACTGCTGCGGGGGAACCTGGCCCGGAATATTGGCAACAGCAAGCTGACTACGACATCGACGTGACTCTGGATGAACAAAAGCATCGGATCATCGGCCGAGAAACGATCACCTACCGCAACAATTCACCGCACACGCTGAAGTACCTCTGGCTGCAACTGGACGCCAACATCTTCCATCCAGAATCCGACTCGCAACGGACTCGGCCCATGATGCTGGGAGATCGCATGTCGATGCGAGGCCTCAAGTCGCTGCTGGCCAGAGAGTCGTTTCAGGGCGGCGTCAACGTTTCGGAAGTCTCCGATGCCAAGGGAACCCCCCTATCCCACACCATCGTCAAGACGATGATGCGGATCGATCTGAACGAGCCTTTGGGACCTGGCAGCGAACTGATCTTCCGTGTCGCCTGGGACTACGCAATTAACAATTCGGACATCTCCAGTGGACGAACCGGATACGAATGGTTCGAAAAGGACTCCAACGCAATCTACGAAATCGCGCAATGGTTCCCGCGCTTGGTCGCCTACACCGACGCCACCGGATGGCAGCACAAGCAATACCTTGGCCAGGGAGAATTCACCCTGGAACTTGGAGATTATCTGGTTCGAATCACCGCGCCTGCCGACCATGTCGTCGCAGCCACTGGCGTCCTTCAGAACCCAGACGAGGTACTGACACCACAGCAACGGCAACGCCTTGCCGAAGCCAAATCGGCAGCCAAACCGGTCTTCATCGTCACCCCCGAAGAAGCCTTGGAAAACGAGAAGGAGAAATCTTCGGAGACGAAAACATGGGTTTTCCATGCCAAGAAGGTTCGTGACTTCGCCTTCGCTTCCAGTCGAAAATACATCTGGGACGCTCAGGGCCACTCCGTCGAAGGCAATGAAGTGATGGCGATGAGCCTTTATCCGAATGAAGCCGAACCGTTATGGAGCAAATACTCTACCCATTCGATCATCCATACGCTGAACGTCTATAGCCGATATACATTCCCCTATCCCTATCCGGTCGCCTATAGCATCAACGGACCTGTCGGCGGGATGGAATACCCGATGATCTGCTTCAACGGCCCGCGTCCTCAGAAAGATGGTACCTACAGCGCTGGCACCAAATACGCACTCATCTCCGTCATCATCCACGAAGTCGGGCACAATTACTTTCCTATGATTGTCAACACCGACGAACGGCAGTGGACCTGGATGGATGAAGGGATCAATACGTTCCTGCAATATCTTTCCGAGCAAGAATGGGAAGACCGATATCCCTCCCAGCGCGGGGAACCCGAAGACATCACTTCCTACATGCTCAGCAGCAATCAAGTTCCAATCATGACGAACAGTGAGTCGGTGCTGCAGTTTGGAAACAATGCCTACGGCAAGCCTGCAACGGCACTCAATATCCTCCGTGAAACCATCCTGGGCAGGGAACTGTTTGACTTCGCTTTCAAGGAGTACGCGAGGCGGTGGAAATTCAAGCGTCCGAACCCAGCCGATTTCTTCCGCACCATGGAAGATGCCTCTGGCGTCGACTTGGACTGGTTCTGGGCTGGATGGTTCTACACCACCGATCATGTCGATATCGCCCTCGAAGGGGTCGATGTGTTCCTCCCAGACATGCGAACTCCAGATGAGAGATTCCAGCAGGACAAAGAGAAAAAAGATGCGACCCCCAAGACGCTCTCCGAGGAACGCAACGAGAGCTTGACAAAACGAGCCAATGAGTTTCCTGAACTGAAGGATTTTTACAACGCATTCGATCCTAACGCGGTCACGGACGAACAGCGCGAGGCGCATGAAAAATTCCTAAAGGAACTCTCCGAAGAGGAAAAGAAAATCCTCGACCAGAACCACCATTTTTATCGCCTTCGCTTCCGCAATGTGGGCGGGCTGGTCATGCCAATCATCTTCAAAGCCTTCTTCGAAGATGGTTCGGAACAAATCTTCCACTACCCAGCTGAAATCTGGCGCACCGATGCCCAACAAGCTTCGGTCTTCTTCCGTACCACCCAGCCTGCCATCCGATTCGAATTGGATCCGCGTCGAGAGACTGCAGATGCAAATCGCGACAACAATCACTTCCCACCGGAGATCGAACCAAGTCGGTTCCGTATCTTCCAGTCAAGAAGCGGCGAGGGAAGAATACCGGAAGGCGAAAACCCAATGCAGAGAGCCCGGCGAATCGAAGAAGCCAAAGCCAAGGAAGCACGCGAGAAGGAGGAAAAGGAGAAAGCCGCCGAAGTAGAGGCACCCAAGCAACCGGCCGCACCACCTTCGGCTACCCCTGAAAATCCCCCTACCCAGAAAAAAGAGAAGAAGAAAAAGAAGAAGAAAACCCCAGAAAAAATTCCGGGCTGATAGCGAACCGTCTCGACAGGACGGCATCACGAAGACAAAGAGCGGGTGAAGGGAATCGAACCCTCGCTATTAGCTTGGGAAGCTAAAGTTCTACCATTGAACTACACCCGCGACGATCTCTAGTTTAGCGCAGAAGCAACCCAGATTCAACCGCATCTGACCGGTACCGTTCCAGAGTTCGGTCTGGCGACTGGCATTGCTGCCTACCGATGGATTTGCTACTCACGACGCGTCTCCAGGTAGCCACCGCTCGGGTCGACCGATTCCAGCTACCTCGGCTCCTCGGCGTACCACCATGCCACGGCCATAAGGTGCAGGGAAGATGCCTACCTCGTCCAAGCGAAACTCGACCACCTGCCCCTACGAAGGATTGTTTCTTGCGCGATGGCTGCTGATATCCCCCTTAGTTGCTGTGCTAGCCCCTTCCACTTGGGGACAAGGGGTGACCTTAAGACCGCGAACTGACATAGCCGGCGTTCCCTCGTCTTTGATCGCGCCTCTAGCCGATTCGCGTTCGACTCCATCGACCTCCACGCCGAACCGGGCCGGTTCGGACGCAATACGCGGTGGCGACCGGCTTCCCAACAGCCAGCCTGCCTCCACATCGAGTTCGCAGTTCGATCACGGCTTCAGCGCCCCGTCAAGAATCACCGGCGCACCCAAGTCGCAGCCTACACCCGCCCTGGGATCGCTCGGGCCGATGCGCGTGATCCCTGCATCTGCCATCGCTTCAGCGTCAACTTCGCTGAACAATCTTGGCTGGTCTCCGTCTCGCCCTCGCTATGGAACAGATGATCCGGAAGCGGTGCGACGCCCCCGATTGATCCCAGACCTCTCTTCCAGAGATGTGCTTGATCCCTCCTACGATTCGGAGAGTACCGTCGCACCCACCTTGGCACCTGATCGTCCGACGGCAACATTAGAACAAGGCTATTCGGTGCGCCAGGCCAATTACCAAGGTCAGGGTGCTCCTTACGACAACCCCTTTGCTGACAGCCCCTCGAATCTTCCCGTTCTTCCTGGGAACCCAGTACTGCCAAGCAGTGCGAACCAGGGACCAATGCTTCCAGGGGGAAGCGGTGGTCCCACATCACCAGTGCTACCATCCACCCCCTATGGCTCGACCGGCCCTGTGCTCCCAGGAGCCTCTGGACCAGTTCTCCCGCCGACCGTCTCTCCCTCGCTGAACGCCGGACAATCGGCCGTCTCACCGGTGATGCCACCCTCTGGCGGCCCTTTCGCTCGCCCCGAGGAACGACGCATCACGATTGGGGAACCTTTTGTCACCGAACCCCCATGCTCATTTGATGCCTACTGGATGGTACATCCCGCGAATTATCAGACCGGCACAGCGCAAGCGACGACGACATTGACCAGCCCCACAGGGGCACCCTACACCGGGACACAGATGCCTTATCGCGTTGTTCCACCGACCATCATGCCCAACCAAGCCCCCCAACTTTATGCTTGGAACGCTGGCGGTTACCAACCACTGGTTTCCCTTGGCCAAGATCGCTACAACGTTCAACTAGGGCGAGGCATTGTCGGGCAGCCCACAGTCTACGTTCCCGGGCAATCCTTCCGTAATTTTCTGCGGTACCTGAGCCCCTAACGCGGCAGGAAAAAAGTCGCCCTGACTTGCTGATGGACTAGGTGTCAGTCCACCGCGATCGGATGGCCTGCTGATCTTCCGACTCCTGATCAAGGATTGCGATGATGGGAGAGCGACGTCAATTGGTTGCCTGGGTGCTGGCCGGGACGGTGTTCCTGAGCGCCTTCCTGCTTTTCCAAGTCCAGCCTCTCATCAGCAAGGCTATTTTGCCCTGGTTCGGTGGCAGCCCCAGCGTCTGGACGACCTGCATGATTTTTTTCCAGTCGCTGCTGGTCGCAGGGTACGCCTACGCACACGGCCTAAATCGCAGTCCCAATCGCTGGCGCAACTTCCTGATCCACGCCATCCTTCTGTTAGCCGCAGCCTCTCTCCTTCCAGTCGTGCCGGGAGTCACCTGGAAACCTTCCGATGGTCAACAACCAGTGGTTCGTATTCTTTTGCTGCTGGCTGCTACTGTCGGTCTCCCCTACCTGATGCTGGCATCTTCCGGGCCACTGCTACAGACATGGTTCTCAAAGCTTTTTCCAGACCGGTCACCCTATCGACTCTATGCGCTATCGAATGCCGGCTCGCTCTTGGCGCTCCTCACCTATCCGTGGTTCGTGGAAACAAATCTGTCGCTTCAACAGCAGGGCTGGTGGTGGGGACTACTCTTCCTTTGCTATGCGGCCGCTGGGATATGCCTTAACTGGATCGTGGCAACCCGCATGCTGGTCGATGAGCCGTTGAATCCGGCGATCCATCACGACCAGCCAGCCCCAATCGAATGGATTCACTGGGTCGCTCTCCCCGCACTGGCTACCATCGCTCTGCTTTCCGTCACCAACCATCTCTGTCGCGACGTCGCGGTCGTGCCTTTCCTCTGGATCGCTCCCCTGTTCATCTATCTTTTCAGCTTCATCGCCACTTTTGAGTGGGAGAGATTCTATTCGCGACGTAGCTGGAGTCGATGGTTGGTGCTTGCGACACTATTGGTCGTCGCCACCTTTTTTCATCAAGAGCTTCAGTCGTTCGCCAAAAGCATGGGACTCGAGTGGCAAATCTCCAGATGGCTGAGAAAGCCTATCGTCGAGATCCCGATCTGTTTGCTCTGGCTGTTCTGCATCTGCTTGGTCTGCCACGGTGAAGCCGTCTCCCGTAAACCACCCGCCTACCAAGCCACTCGGTTTTACCTGAGCCTCTCGGCAGGCGGTGCGATAGGCGGCATTTTCGTCGGTATCCTCTGCCCGATGATCATGAATCACTACTGGGAATTTCATGGCAGTCTCTTTTTGGGAGCCCTTCTGGCAGCGACCATCCTCAGCGAAGAGCTGACTCGATTCAGGTCACCCAATAGTCGATTGCCGAAAATTTTCTCTAAGTTGCTGCCAATGGGCACCGTACTGGCCGGCGCCACTCTCCTTCCGACAGCATGGAACGATCCGGTGCTGGCCCGCAAGCGAGGCTTCTACGGGGTGATCTCCGTTCGTGAACTCGATCGCGATCGGCCATTGCATCACGGACGCGGACTCTACAACGGGAAGATCCTACACGGATTTCAGTTCCTGGATCCCTCCCGAAAAGACGTAGCGACTACCTACTACGGACCCTCCTCCGCGCCCGACGCGGTCATCCAGTATCTGAAGGGGAACCAAAAGCCGCTTCGCATCGGTGTCATTGGGCTTGGTGTGGGCACGATCGCCACCTACCTCACCGCCAACGACCATCTCTGTTACTACGAAATCGATCCCCTGGTCATCGAGATTCAAGACGAATTCTTTACCTACTACAAAGACTGCCCAGCCAACAAACAGATCGTCCTCGGAGATGCGCGGATTCAAATGGAACGCCAGGAGCCACAGGAGTTCGATGCAATCTTCGTCGATGCCTTTAGCGGCGATGCGATCCCGGTTCACCTTCTGACGGTCGAAGCGATGGACGTTTACGAAAAGCACTTGGCCATCGGCGGTGTCGTCGCTTTCCATATCAGCAATCGCTACTTGAATCTCCATCCGGTGATCGATGGCTTGGCAACGTCGAAAGGCCTTCACAGCATTCGACTACACACCACCAAGTCCGATGGATTCCATACCACCGCGTCCGATTGGATCGTGCTGACCAAAGATCCGCTGCTGGAAGAGCAGCCTCCTTTTGATCTACTCCGCATCCCGCCAGATTCTTCCCCTCCCTTGCTATGGACCGATCAATCCAGCAGCCTCTGGGATGTGCTTCGCTAACGGCTCAAGAATTCAAGCATCTCCATCAGGCCAATTGGGTTCTTTAGTGACTTTCGTGGGTCATTGCTTCGATTTCTCTTACTCCGTGCGCCGCGGCGGACAGCACTCGTTCTCGATCCCCCAGTGTCCCAACGCTTCTCTTCGAGCAGAAGCATCACTTCATGAAGTAAGACCACCAGTACGATAAAAACCAGTGGCTCATTCTCCCAAGCCACAGTCATTCCTGAAGAGCCGACCGATGGTTTGGTGTCAGCTAGCCCCGGGAATTGCCTGGGATCTCTCGAGCAACCTCACCACTGCCGCACGCTGCATCCCCTGATCCCAGCGTTTCCTCCCTTCTGCACCCCCGTGCTCCTACTCCTACTCCTACTCCTACTCCTACTCCTACTCCTACTCCTACTCCTACTCCTACTCCTACTCCTACTCCTACTCCTACTCCTACTCCTACTCCTACTCC
>JBJSWM010000655.1:0-2973 GCA_046085865.1 Pirellulaceae bacterium | reverse complement strand
GTATGCGATCGAGAAGAAGGAAGCGCTTCTGGTTTTTGATGCTGCGAAGGACGAGCGATTCAAGGACTCGCAGAGCATTCTCGATTTTTCGATTCGCTCTGCCATCATCGCGCCGATTGTGCTTAGCAATTCGACGCCGATCGGTGCCATCCAGCTAGACTCCCAGAAGAAGGCTCGCTTTGAAGAGCGCGACCTGGAAATGCTGCTTGCGGTTTCCGGTCAGGTCCGCATTGCGTTTGAGAATGCGAGGATGGTGGAGCAACTGCTGTTGCAGAAGGTGCTGGAGCAGGATCTATCGCTGGCGCGTCAGGTTCAGTCAGCGTTTCTTCCTCAAAAGCCACCAGGCATCGATCGCTTCGAGTTTTCTCAGTTCTATCAACCCCAGCTGGATATCGGTGGAGACTATTTCGACTACATCCAGCTGAGCCAGGGGCAGTGGGCGATCCTGGTGGCCGATGTGGTGGGGCATGGTATTGCTGCTGCGATGTTCATGGCCAAGCTGTCGGCCGAAACTCGTTTCGCCTTCGCCAGCTCCAACGACCCAGTCGTCGCCATGGAATCGCTCAATCGACGTATCTGTGCTCTTGGACTGGACAACACAGTCACCATGTGCGCGATCTTCCTGGATCCGGCTCGAGGCAGCGCCATCGTCGTCAATGCCGGCCACATGCCACCGCTTCTTAAGCGTGCTGATGGATCGATCGAAGAACCAGGCCAGGAGGAGTCTGGATGGCCGCTGGGAACCGAGGAGGAGGCTAGCTATCAGGGTGCGAGGATCGATCTCAAACCAGGTGACTTCTTGCTGATGTACACCGATGGCGTCTTTGAGGCTTTTGGGGAAGACCACACCCAGTTCTCCATCGAGCGGGTCCGCAAGATGGTGTCGGAGCATCAAGGCAATTTGGATGGATTGATGGAATCGATCATCCAGTCCGTCGTCGCCCACATCGGCTCGGGAAAGCAGGAAGACGATATGTGCATGGTGGCGATCGGTTGCCGATGACGCAGGTTGCGTCAGACTGAGAGCCTGCTGGCGAACTGGGAGCGGCTATTAGAAATGGCGCGAGGGAGATCGGAGCTTCGCCCGGTGGATGGCACCGACCGAGCCGTTGTTTTTGGCAATCGATCGGCGCCAGGTGACTGGGGTCAGGATTCGAAGCTTGACATGCGTCACGGCTGGAAAGGCCGGATGCGCGATTCCTCTGCTGTCGGGAAGTCGGGGGGAACTTCAGTCGTCACTTGGCCGGTGGCCGCCCACTGAGCCCCGCGCACCAACAGGGTTTGAAACCCAGAGCACTGCACCGATTCGTCCGCGTGCCCCATCGGCGTGTGGAAGACTCGCCCCTTTCCATACTCCACGGTCATCACCATCGGTTCATGACGCCCTGAACCTCCTTGGTCCGGACTGGCAAAGGCAGTCGCCAGAATCGTCAGATTTTCCCCTGGCCCGCGCAACCGATCGTACAGTTCGTCATTGGCGTGCAGCCAGGTCTGGGGCAAGCCTTTGGTGATCGGATGGTTGCGATCGCGCAGCACCACCAGGAACGGGTGCTGGGCTCCATGACTGCCACCGGAACCGGCCGAGGTATCTCGAATGGTCTTGCCCGACTCATCCAGATAGATGTAGGGGCCACTTTTCTCGTTTCTGCCTCCCCAACCACCCACGCCGATCATCTGATTGAATCCTTTCCAATCGCCGAAAGAATTGTTGGCTGCATGGACCACCACCAAGCCGCCACCCTCTCGCATGTAGTTCTCAAACGACTCCTGTGTCGCTTCAGGCCAGGGAGCGGCTCCGAATCCCAGATTGCTGAGGACCACATCGTATTGATCCCAGCGGGGCGCAAAATCAGGATCGGCCTTCGGCTGCTGGGTCGCCTCCCGCGTCACCCCATCTTCCAATGGAAACTCCTTCAGCAGGGAATCCCCCTGCCATGTGAAGCGAGTGCGGGCGACATCGACCTGAAAAAGTCCCGAAGCTTCCAGGCATCGCTTCATGATGACGGTGGTTTTTGGCCAGTTGCCGTGGTTGTTCTGACCATCGACGATCAGCAAGCGAAGCGGCGCGTTGGTGGAAGATCGGGATGCCTCATCGGCCTGAGCCATTGCGGCGGCTGAATCAAAAAACAAGAAGGCAATCAGAGCAAGCAAGGCGACCAAGCTGCGGTGGGATGCATCCAAGCGGCCCTGCGCCCTGGCGATCGGCAATGTCCTCAAACGGGACAAGGTTGGCAAACAACGTGAGTGACTCATAGCGATCGCCTCCTGGACTACGTAGTACCGGTCCACCGGTTGTTCAGCGACACTCGCGACACTAGTGGAGCTGCTTTCAAGTGCCATAACAGCTTAAGCCCCCAGCCGCTGGGATGCCATCAGGCACCTTCGGACAGACGTCGATAGTAGGTCGCACGAGGAACATCGAGGGCACGACATACCATGGCGATTCCGATATCTTTGCGAAGCTGCTGGGTTGCGATCCTTCTTTCTTCTCGTCGACCGTCGGACTGGTGCTGGCATCGAGCAGTCCAAAAACTTTTTTGAACCTCGATGATCAGTTCCGCTTGGCTTCGTCGTTCGGCCAAGCGATTTCGATCGCTTCGAAGGCGGATCATTTCAGCGGCTGAGCCGACACTGGCTCTATGACTTCGTTCCGGAGGAATCTCAGCCTGTACTTGCTCATTCGTCCTCCCCGATTTCGTCGAGCAACGGCTATCCTGCGGCAAGTTCTCCCGTCTCTTCCCGAAACGACCGTCCGCTCACTGCTGAATACGCTGAAACGCCATGGCAAGGCCTACAACGTCGGACGGTCATGGGGTGCAAAATGGTTTCCGGGGCAGCAGCCGCCAGAGGGAGACGACGCATGACGGACGTGTTCTATCGTGGTCTATCTCGGCTGGTTGATTTAGAGCAAGTCCCGCTCAAATCAGCACTTGCAGACAAAGCACGCTCAGAACACGTCCGTCATGCGTCGTC
>JBJSWM010000654.1:0-3607 GCA_046085865.1 Pirellulaceae bacterium | reverse complement strand
GGATTCCCTCCACCACCAACTGATCCCCCGGCGCCACCATTTCCTCCTCTTGGCTCATGGCGTCTCCCGCCCATCCGGCCATCGCAAGGAGTCCACCCAGGCACCATCCAATAAGCGATCGTTGATTGATATCCATGAAGTCGTCTCCTGACTTTGGAGAAACACCGCAATAAAGACAGACCCGTTCCATCGCCATCAGCGCAACCGCCATCGACGCAACAGAGGCTCAGCCAAAATGGTTATACTCCAGTTTGCCTGGACCAGCTTCCTGTTGGCATGAAAGATCGAATAAGGAATTGCCCATGACGCGAAGACAACGCTGGATTAACTCTTTCTTCCCAAGGCGAAGCGCCTCCCTTTTTTTGCTGACGGCTTTGACGATTTTCTCGATCGGCTCGGCCACCCAGACAATCGCTCAGTCCGCCACTGCTTCCCTGAAGACGCTTCAGCAGATGGAGCCGGGTGACGCGAAGATCGAGCAAGCGGTTGCGGCAGCAGAAGAGTTGCAGAAGTTGCCATCGGGGCAATTGGTGGAAGTGCTGCGAGCGATGGATGAGTCGACGCCGCTGGGCCGCAACTGGCTCTCTGGCATCGCTTCAAAGCTGTACGCCGGCAACCTGGAACAGCATGAACCGACGCTTCAGAGTTTCCTGCGAGAAACTCAGCATGCCGGTGAGGCAAGGGCGCTGGTGTTTGATTGGCTGACCCAGTCGCGTCCCGACCTGCGCACCAGGCTGCTGGAGGGAATGATGGAAGACCCCAGCCCAGAACTTCGCTACGCATCGATTGCACAGGCGCTCGGAAAGCTTGGGGAAAAACCTGCCGATCTGAATGAAGAGGGGAACAAGCAGAGACGCTTGCTACTGGAACCACTTCTTGCCTCCGCTCGCCATCCCGACCAGGTCAATTCGCTCCTTAAACTGCTCAAGGAGGTGGGGGTGGAGCTGTCGCCAGCGAAGCATTTCGGCTTCCTGCAGCAGTGGCAGGTGATCGGTCCTTTCGACAACGTCGGGCAGAAAGCGTTCGAAGTCGCCTATCCGGTGGAAGCCGATCTGTTGAAAGGTCTCTACAACCCACAGCAGAAGTACGCGGGCAAGAAGGGCGATGCCGCCTGGCAGGAGGCAACGGGCAATGAGGAGGAAGGAGCTGTCGATCTCAATCCGATCTACGCCAATGAGAAGGGAGCGATCGTCTATGCCCGCGCGGAGTTCGTCGCCCCCGAACCACTCGATTGCCAGGTGCGTTTGGGCTGCATCAACGCCAACAAGGTTTGGGTCAACGGCCAACTTGTCCTCAGCAACGAGGTCTACCACGCATCCTCTCAAATCGACCAGTACGTCGGCGAAACCGCGCTGAAGGCGGGCAAAAACATCATCGTGGTGAAAGTCTGCCAGAACGAACAGACCGAAGCGTGGGCGCAGAATTGGGCATTCCAACTTCGACTGTGCGACGCAACGGGCAAGGCGATCGCCGCCAAAGCGGACTAGGCTTATCGTTCGCATCGACTTTCTGACTCCCTGCGCGAAGCGGGGAGCGACGGAACCATTCACCACATTGATACAAATGATCGACTCCATGAATCAGGGCAGGGGAGACAGCAAGATGCAACGGCAATCGCGACGGACGGGATGGAATTGGGCAAGGCTGCCACTGGCCGGTTGGGCGGCAATCACTGGACTCGGGACGCTCCATGCAGCCGATGATTGGCTGCAATTTCGCAGCAGCTCGGGGAACAGCGCCGCGCCTCAGGCGACACTTCCCGATGATTTCGGAGGGGATGAAAAGAAGCATGTCCTGCTGCAGATCCCGATCGCCGGCCGCGCGGTCAGCGGTCCAATCGTCGTCGGCGATCAGGTGATCACCACCAGCAGCGGTGGCGTCGACCAGCGACGGCTTTATCTGACCAGTGTGTCCCGCACCGATGGCCGTGTGCTCTGGCAACAGCAGTGGGTGGCGCGAGGTCGCCCGTTCTGCCACCCCACCAGCGCCAACGCAGCCCCCACGCCTGCCTCCGACGGCCAGCATGTTTTTGCCTTCTTCAGTTCCAACGACTGCGCGGCCTTCGACCTAGAAGGCCGGCTGGTCTGGGTTCGATCGCTGGCAACCGATTTTCCCAAGGCCGGCAATGACGTCGGAATGAGCAGTTCACCCTGGGTGGTCGATGGCGTATTGGTGCTGCAGATCGAATGCCAAGGCGATTCGTTCGCCATCGGCCTGGATGCCAAGACCGGCAAGACGCTGTGGCGAGTCGATCGGCCTCGCCAGGCCAACTGGGCATCCCCCACTTCTGTCCAGACGGAAGATGGCAAGACGCTGATCCTGCTGCAAAGCAGCAAAAGCCTGATGGGACTAGATCCAAAAACTGGAGTCACCAAATTCGAGCTGGACGTTCCCTGCAGCGGGATCCCATCGACGGTTGCAGTTGGACAAACCCTCTTTGTTCCCTCTGGCGGTCTGACTGCGATCCGAATCGGCCGCAGCGACCAGACCCCGGAGATCCTTTGGAAGAACAACAAGTTGGGATCCAACTCCGCCTCCCCCATCCTGCACGAAGGGAAAGTTTACTGCGTCAATCGCAGCGTGCTGGTATGCGGTGATGCCCAGACGGGAGAACTGAAGTGGCAAGTCCGCCTTCCCGATGCCGGTTCGATCTGGGCCACTCCCGTGGTGGTCGACAAGCGATTGATCGCTTTCGCCGAAGATGGAAAAGCATTTGTTGTCGACCTATCTGGAGATGAAGGGAAATTGATCCAGACCAATACGCTAGGGGAATCGGTTCTGGGATCCCCTGCGGTTGCAGGCAACCAGATGTGGGTGCGCAGCGTCAACCAGCTCTGGAAAATCGGCGACCCTGACTAATCTCAGGTGACGCCCAATCCCTTGACGATGTTTTCGACCACAGAGGCCGGGATAGTTTCTTTCGATCAGACGGTTTCGCCGGGCGATACGATCGACTTTGCCGTCTACGATGGCTACGGCTATGGAAGCACATCGCTCGACGCCCGCATCAGCTACGGCAGCACTTCCACCGTCCCCGAGCCATCATCGCTTGGGATTGCCAGCTTGCTTGCAATCGGAACTGGGGTGCGTCGTTTCCGCCGTCGCTGAGCATCGGAAAAGCGATCGATTCGCGGGCTAGCCTAGAGAGAGACTTTTCCCTCGAGATTTTCTCGGCGGACTTCGACCATCGCCGACCCAATCGGCCATGCAAACTGTTCTAGCGATCTGCACGCAAAAAGGGTACAAGCCGTGAAGCGTGCACGAGGACTGCTGGGGACAGGGAAGCGAAGACCATGCGGGGATGGCGATGGCGTCCACTTGGTTTCCATGGCTACGGGTGTTGATGGAGCAGCGCTTTGGGCTGCTGTTCCTGGGCCTACTGACCTGCTGGGTGCCAATCGTACGCGTCTTTCCGGCGCGGGCTCTTCTGGACAATGCCTTGCTTCTGGAAAGCTATCCGCAGCTGATGCTAGTCAGCTTTCTGAATGCCGTTGCCATTGTCTGCAGCGTGGCGATCCTACGATTGCTCCAAGACCGAAGGCCATCCGAAGTCAGGCTTCCCTGCATTGACTACTGGATCGGTTCTGGCAAATCCCCCTGGACGGAT
>JBJSWM010000653.1:0-4910 GCA_046085865.1 Pirellulaceae bacterium | reverse complement strand
AAACGGGCAAGATCGAACCGCGGCTGGATGGCCAGCGTGCCAGCGATGCGATTGCTGCGTGCCATGCCGTCCAGCGATCGGTCCTTTCGGGCGGCCGCGAAGTGCCGATCGATTGAGAATGCCAATGCCTGCGTTCGATCTGGCTGATGAGGGGCGCCGTGATTTGGGTTGCTCTTGCGACTTTGCCTCTTGCGATTTAGTCTAGAAGGCGAAGAGAGATTCCGATCCCGATCGCTTGGCCAGTTCCGCGCAGGAGCTTTGACTTCGTCTATGAATTCTTACCAGCTGACCCATCTCAAGCAGTTGGAAGCAGAAAGCATCCACATCATTCGCGAAGTGGCTGCCGAGTTCCGAAAACCGGTCATGCTCTATTCGATCGGCAAGGATTCGGCGGTGATGACCCATCTGGCGCTCAAGGCGTTCTATCCCGCCAAGCCGCCGTTTCCGTTCCTCCATGTCGACACAACATGGAAGTTTCGGGAGATGATCGAGTTTCGAGACAACTATGTCGGGAAGCAGTTGGGGATTCAGCTGCTGGTCAATATCAACCACGAAGGGTTGAAGCTAGGCATCGACCCGGCGACCAACAGCGAGAAGCACACCGAAGTCATGAAGACCGACTCGCTGAAGGCCGCATTGACCCGGTATGGGTTCGATGCAGCCTTTGGTGGTGCGCGGCGAGACGAAGAAAAATCGCGGGCCAAGGAGCGAGTCTTTTCGTTCCGCGATCAGTTTCATCGCTGGGATCCCAAGAATCAGCGTCCAGAACTTTGGAATCTCTACAACTCCAAAGTCAATCCTGCCGAGAGCATCCGCGTTTTCCCGCTGTCCAACTGGACTGAACTGGACGTGTGGCAATACATCTACATGGAAAACATTCCGCTCCCCGATCTCTACTTCGCCAAGAAGCGGGCCGTCGTGTGGCGCAATGGGACTTGGATCCACAAGAACGACGATCGATTGAAGCTGCGGCCTGGCGAAGAATTGGTCGAGAAAATGGTTCGCTTTCGGACCTTAGGATGCTATCCATTGACCGGTGCGGTCGAATCGGAAGCGACGACCTTGCCGGAGATCATCCAGGAGATGCTGCTGACCACCACCAGCGAACGGCAGGGGCGCATCATCGACCAGGATGCGGGCGGGGCGGGCATGGAGGAAAAGAAGAAGCAAGGTTATTTCTAGGACCAATATGTCTCACAAAAGCGACCTGATTGCCACCGACATCCTGGCCTACCTGAAGCAGCACGAGCAGAAGGAGCTGCTTCGCTTCATCACTTGCGGCAGCGTCGACGACGGCAAAAGCACGCTCATCGGCCGACTGCTCTACGATTCCAAGATGATCTACGAAGATCAGTTAAAGCAGCTGGAATCCGAGAGCGTCGTGCACGGCACGGTGGGTGGCGGTTTCGATCCAGCGCTGGTCACCGACGGGCTGAAGGCCGAGCGGGAGCAGGGGATCACGATCGATGTGGCCTATCGGTATTTTTCGACCGCCAAACGCAAGTTCATCATTGCGGATACACCGGGTCACGAGCAATACACCCGCAATATGGCAACCGGAGCATCGACCGCCGATCTGGCGATCATCCTGATCGATGCCCGTCATGGCGTGCTGACGCAAACCAAACGCCATAGCTTCATCGTTTCGCTGCTGGGGATCCGCCACGTCGTGGTGGCGATCAACAAGATGGATCTGATGGACTTCAAACAGGAATTCTTCGACAAGATCTGCGACGACTACCGTCAGTTCGCTTCGCGATTGGACCTGCCCGATATGCATTTTATCCCGATGGCGGCGCTGCATGGCGACAACGTCGTCGACCCCAGTCCCAAGATGCCATGGTATCAGGGGTCTCCCTTGATGAACTTTCTCGAAACCGTCTACATCGGCTCCGACCGCAACTACGAAGACTTCCGATTCCCCGTCCAGTACGTCAATCGTCCGAATCTCGATTTCCGCGGCTTCTGTGGCACCATCGCTTCGGGAATTGTTCGTACCGGAGAAGAAGTCCTGGTGCTTCCATCGAAACGACGGGCCAAGGTGAAGCGGATCGTGACGATGGATGGCGACCTGGAAGAAGCCGCTGTGCCGCAGTCGGTCACCCTGACTCTGGATACCGAAGTCGACTGCAGCCGAGGGGAGATGATCGTCAAGCCGGGGAATGTTCCGAAGGTCAGCAATCGATTCGATGCGACCATCGTCTGGATGACCGATGAACCGATGGTGCCCGGCAAGTCGTACCTGTTCAAACAGACCACCCAGTCGGTCATGGGATCCGTCGATACGCTTCGCTATCGCGTCGATGTCAACACGCTGCATCGAGCTCCGGCGTCGGAACTGCAGTTGAACGAAATCGGTCGATGTTCGATCACCGTCAACCAGCCGATCTTCTTCGACGGCTATCGCCGCAATCGCACCACCGGCGCATTCATCGTCATCGATCGAATCACCAACATCACCGTCGGAGCCGGCATGATCTCCGACCGCGACGTCCTCGATGCCCGCACCCCGGCATCCTGGGAAGTCTCTGCGGTACCTGAGGAGATCGATGGAAAGATCGCGCGAGTGGCTGCTCAGGAGCGGCATGCCCGCTTTGGCCAGCAGCCCCATACCCTGCTTCTGACGGGACTGACCGGGGTTGGCAAAAGCTCGGTGGCAGCAGCGGTTGAACGATTGCTGTTCGATCAGGGAAGAGCGGTCACGGTGATTGAAGGGGGCGCCATCCGCCAGGGACTCAACCAGGATCTGGGATTCACGCCGGAGGATCGAGCTGAGAATTTGCGGCGCGCGGCGTTTGTATCGCGCATCTTCAACGAAGCCGGGTTGATCTGCATCGCAGCCTTTGTCGCCCCCAACGATGCCGTGCGCCAGCGGATGATCGATACCATCGGACGCGATCGCTGCTTGCTGGTCCACCTGACTGCCGATGAAGCCTATCGCAAGGCACACGACCCACGCGGCATCTACGCGCGAGCCGAACGAGGAGAGATCCAGAACATTCCAGGGATCAACGCCACGTACGAACCACCGCAGTCCAGCGACCTGGAATTGGACATGCAGTCGATGTCGCATTCGGAAGCCGCACAGCGCATTGTCCATCTGATGAGGGAGCGTGGGCTCATCCGCGGATAATTCGATGCCCGTGGACGAATCCCAGCGAAACTGGATCCTTGCGATTGAATCGACCTGCGATGAAACCGCAGCCGCCGCCATCCTCGATGATCGCAGCGTGGTCGCCTCCGTCATCGCAACCCAGGAAGCACTCCACCAGCGATTCGAGGGAGTCGTACCGGAAATCGCAGCACGGGCGCATCTGGAACGGATGGTGCCGGTGATCGATCAGGTCCTTCGGGAAGCCAGCCTCCATAGGGAACGGCTACAGGCGATCGCTGTGGCCAACGAACCTGGGTTGCCTGGGTCCCTGGTCGTGGGGCTGGCGGCTGCCAAAGCGCTATGCTTGGCATGGAACAAGCCGCTGGTGACGATCGACCACATCCAGGCTCATCTCTATGCATGCCAGATGGCCACCAGCGAGAATCTCTATCCGAACGTCGGCCTGGTGGTCAGTGGCGGACACACGCACCTCTATCACTGCCACAGCCCCGTTCACTGGGAACTGCTCGGCGGGACCATCGATGATGCCGCAGGCGAAGCCTTCGACAAGGTGGCCGTGATGCTGGGACTTCCCTTCCCAGGTGGCAGCCATCTAGCCCAACTGGCTCATTCGGGAGACCCCAAAGCTTTCGATTTCCCAAGACCGATGCTGCAGGATCCACATTCGCTGGACTTCAGCTTTTCCGGGCTGAAAACCGCGGTGCGGTACCAACTGGTTGGCCCAGGAAAGCAGGACTTTGATCAAGTGGATGTGCCGCCTGGGAAGCGAGCCGACGTGGCGGCCAGCTTCCAACAGGCGGTCGTCGACTGCATCGTTGAGAAGAGCTTGCGAGCCTTGCGGAGGACGGGGCTGAAGACGCTTTGCGTCGGCGGCGGCGTCGCAGCCAATCGGTCTCTGCGAGACCAACTGACCAAGGCATGCCAGCGCCGCCGCATCTCGCTTCACTTGGCTCCCAGGCCCTGGTGCACCGACAATGCAGCCATGGGGGCCATCGCATGGGAGAAACTGGAACGTTCGCAGTTCTCTCCACTGGATGTCGATATCACGCCTGGACTGCGGCGAGGTTAGTCAATCCCGCCTGCCCTTGTTGCATCGCGCCCACCGCTTCGCTAGTCTCTATCTCCTTTGGATCTGCTGGCTCCGCCTGCCTCCCTCAAGGAAAATCGCTCATGGTTGGCCATCCTCATGCGAATGTCCATTCGGAGGATCCTAGCGATTCGCCGCAGCAACAGGCCAGCCGTTCGCGGCTTGGGCTGATCTTCTTCGCTTTCTACCTGACCGCGTACGCCGCATTTGTGCTCTGCAATACGTTTCAGCCCCAGGCGATGGAAAAGACCGGACCTGCCGGGATCCAGTGGTCGGTCGCTTCCGGTATGGGGCTGATCTTGCTGGCGGTACTGCTCTCGGTTGTCTATGGCTACCTCTGCCGATCGGGAAGGAAGTGATCGGATGACCTACCAGTTTGAATGGCTGCCGTTTGCCGTCTTCCTGCTCATTGTCCTAGCCACCGTAGGACTCAGTTTTTACCTAGGAAGCCGCGCGAAATCGGCAAGCGGGTATTTTGCTGCAGGAGGTGGAATCCACTGGTTTGTCAATGGAGTGGCATTCGCGGGGGATTATCTTTCCGCTGCGTCCTTCCTAGGTATCTGCGGGATGATTGCCTTCTATGGCTACGACGGCTTCCTCTATTCGATCGGCTATCTGGCGGGCTGGGTCGTGGCGCTTTTTGTGGTCGCCGAGCCGATGAAGCGGATGGGGAAGTATACCTTCGCCGATGCGCTCGACAGCCGTTTC
>JBJSWM010000652.1:0-1331 GCA_046085865.1 Pirellulaceae bacterium | reverse complement strand
AGGGTTGTCGCCGACAACCGCTCCCGGACCACCTCCAGTCCCGCCAGGAAGGCTCCCTGCTGCGGTAGCGCTCAAAGGGATGAACATCGCCTCGGGCACCACATTTGTTACCGTGATCTCCGTCGACTCATCGACCGCTGCGCCCCCATCATCGTCGGTCACCGTAACGCGAATTGTTTCCAAATCGGACGCGGTCCCCGGCGCGTAATCATCGCGATAGACATAGGTGGCGCTGAAGGTGCGGTCGATCTGATTGACCGACGCTTCGGTCGTCTCCCCGCTGGCCCAGCGAACGGAAACCGTGTGGGAATCGACCGAACTGACGTCGGTGTACGATCCAGTGACTCGAACCTTCTGACCTTCCTGAATCTGCCACGATCCAACCACCGGATCCCAAACGCCCGGAGCACTCTGGACAAATCGTTGCAACGGCAAGGTGATCTGCGGCGCCACGTTATTCACCGTGATCGACGTCGTCTGCATCGTCGATGGCTTGTCGGAAAGCTGCATCTTCTGATCGAGAATGCTCACGGCAATCGGATACGGCTGCTGATCATCCCGGTATTGATGGGTGATGCCGGAAATGACACTTCCGCCAGGACCTGCGGTCAGCATCACCTCCCCAGTGCCGTCGCCCCAATCAACAAAAATTCGGTGAGCGTCGCCAGCACCAGCATCCGAATAACGTACTGTCAGCGAAGCGAATCCGCCTTCGTTGATCGTGGTTTCGGCCAGCTCCAGTGACGTGATGACCGGAATGGAATTACCAACTCGCACATCCACCGTTGCTGGAATCCAATCCAACGGCTGATCGTCATCGGCGACATCAACCGTGATGGTGTAGGCACTTCCCGCTACCTCCGGGCTGGATGGATATCGATGAGGAATATCCAATTGACGTTGTGCAAGCTGACCCACCATCGGGCTCAGTGAAACCTCTTCAGGAGCACTGCCGTCCCCCCAATCGACCTGAATCTTGTGACTGTCCTCAAGCCCAAGATCTGAGAAGTTGACACGGAGCGTCATCAAAGCCCCTTCCGACACCTCGGCAACCCCTCCGACCAGCGTCAGTCCTGGGAGACCAAGAGTCACAGCGGATGGCAGGCTGTTAGTTACTTCCGTAACCATCACTGCCGTCGCCTCGCTAGCTGCCCCCGCATCGTCAAGAATGCGAACGCGGACAACATAATTATCCCGGGCACTGTTGGTGGGACTGTCGTCGACGTAAGTATGCGGTACCGAAAAAGTCATCACGCCTTCGCTGAGTGCGACGGTCTGCGTCGTCCCATCTCCCCAGTCAATTTCCACGGTGTGGCTTTCCTGATCGCTGG
>JBJSWM010000651.1:0-2823 GCA_046085865.1 Pirellulaceae bacterium | reverse complement strand
GTTCGATTCGATCTGCGCGTGGTTGTCCCAAGGCTGGCCGGCCCCATGCCACAGCTGCACATACCGCACCCCTCGTTCTAGAAGCCGACGAGCGATCAGGGTTTGCCTCCCGTGCACCGAGTCGCCATACATTTCCAGCGTCCGCTGCGTCTCTAGACTGACATCAAAAGCCTCCGACGCCTCCATCTGCATCCGAAAGGCCAGCTCAAAACTCTGCACCCGCGCTTCCAGCCGTTCATCGACGCCATCCCCTTGCTGCAACGCCTCCAGCGCCCGCAGTGTTTCAAGCTGCCTTAGCTGATCCTCGGGACGCGCGTGGGGACTTCGAATGTTCTCGATCAGTTTTTCGACCGTTCGATGCTGAGGATCTACCCATGTCCCTTGATAGACTCCGGGGAGAAAGCCACTTTGCCAATTTTCTGCGTCCTTGATCGGATACCCCCCGGGACACAAGGCGACGAAACCCGGTAGGTTCTGGTTCTCGGTACCCAGGCCGTATAAGGTCCAAGCTCCAACACTTGGGCGAGGCTGGACCGAATCACCGCAGTTCATCAGCATCAAAGAGGGTTCATGGTTGGGAACTTGCGCGTACATCGATCGGATGACGGCGATCGAATCGATGTGCTGAGCCGTCTTGGAGAAAATCTCACTGACCTCAATCCCGCTCTCTCCATATCGATGAAATCGGAACGGAGATGGAAAGGCAGCGCCCGTCTTCCGCTCAGTGGTTCGGTGGGTTGGCACTGGCTTGCCCGCATAGGTTGCCAGCGCTGGCTTGGGGTCGAAGGTGTCGACATGCGACGGACCACCATTGAGAAAGAAGTGAACAATTCGCTTGGCCCGCCCAGGGAAATGAGGACTTTTTGCAGCCAACGGCGAACTCGCCGCCCCCGCTTGCTCGTCAGCCAGCAGATGCGTCAGGCCGAGAGCCCCCAAGCCGAGGCCCCCGCGTTGCAAAAGATCCCGCCGCGTTCCTCGCATCATGGCCCAATAGCTCCCTCTGGAATCGTCGTTGGTTAAGCTGGCCGTCTTCAGGTAGGCGACCTTCGGATGAGCCAACGTCGTCCACCTCGATTCGGTCAGTTTACTCGATCGCATTTCCCAAGGCACGCAAAGTAAAGCCGAAAACGTCACACCCCCACAGGCTTCGTGCAACTCATGGGGTGGAAGCTCGTCAGCAGCTGTCAGCGAGGCACGTTCCTCGATGAATGAGATTCACGTTCTTCCAAGAGGGTGGTTCCGTTGCGAGTACGGAAAGAGGGGCATCTACCTGAGGAATGCCGCCTCGTTCGACATCAACAAGACCTGAATCCACTGCGCTAAAGCGGTCAATTTAGCAGTATCTGGACCTCGGAAATCGACCTGCGATTCCCAGCGGACCGTACTGTGTTCCAAGGAGTTGGAGTCGACTCTCAGGATCTTGGGAGACCACAGGTGCTGATCGCTGTTCAAGGTGTCGGCGATATCGACCACAAAGTCGATCGTGTCGCCTTGGTTGACGGAAACACTCTTCAAGCGGCATTCGGATTGCGACCGATGCACCCTTTGCTCGAACAGCACCCCATTGCCATTATGAATCACCCAAGCGCGGATTCCGTCCCCTTCGGCGACCTCATGCGAGATGATCGATTCGATGTCGATGGTCATCGACTGACTGGCCTTCCAACGCCGCACGATCGCATGCTGAAGATCATTGCCTGGGTGCCCTCCGGCGGCAGTCAACTGCAGCCACCCCAGTTTCTCATCTGGGTACGACCCACCACCTTGCCAGCTGGTGCCAGTGAAATGCGGCAACGGCTGGAATTCTCCCAAACGTCTCGCTGCCACATCGATTGGAGCGTAACCATAGCTCCAGGCTTTCCGAGCTTCCGTCGACTCGTCTTTCGGAACCGCTGCTGCACCTTCGAAGAACCTCTCGGCCAGCTGTAGCTCTTCACGACTGGGATCCCTTTGAAAAATCCGTCGATGCAACCATTTCAATATCTCTGGGCTGGCTTGCATCGATCGATCTCCCAGTCGCTCCCTCTCGTCGCTTGAAAGAATTGCTTCTTTCTCCAGTTGTGAAGCGACCGAGGCGGTCCAGGGATGGTTCCAAAGGAACAAAGCCTGTTGAGGGACCGACGTTTCAGACCGGATCGGGATGTGGAGATCTGGATTGGCGAAATCGAAAATGCGAAGCGCGGTGGGCAGGAACTGACGATCGATTCTTGCGTAGATGCTGCGCCGCTGCGGAACAGCACTACTTGGAAACCATTCCTCCGATCTCCCGCCGATGCGGCGCACCAACTGGCCTGACCATGCAAGCCAACTGTCTCGCCACTGCTCCAGAGTCAGCCGCCGTCGATTCTGCTTCCAGAGCAGCTGATTCGCTGGATCGATCGAATTCCCTTTCGCTTCGAAAGACGACTCGATGCTCTGCCTGTAGGTGGCCGAAAGAACCATTTCTCGAATCGATTTCTTTAGATCCCAGTCCTGCGCGATCAACCTGAGAGCCCACTGGTCTAGTACGGTCAGCAGTGGCGGCGTCCCTGCTCGAATCCCGAAGTCACTTGGGGTTCGCACCCAGCCTTGGCCAGTCAGATGCGTCCACAGTCGATTCACCCACACTCGTGCAGTGAGCGGATTGTCAGGGCTGGCAATTCGTTCGGCTAATGGAAGGCGTCCGCTTCCCGCTCCGAACGGTTGAGGGGGAGCCGCTTCGAGAGCGGTCAAGAAATGCCGCTGGACCGATTCTCCTTTGTTCGCTGGATTTCCACGCCGAAAGACCCTTGCCGTCCTTTCGTCGACGCGGTCCGCCGTAGCGACCGTGAACTCGATCGATCG
>JBJSWM010000650.1:0-1172 GCA_046085865.1 Pirellulaceae bacterium | reverse complement strand
CGTCAGGGTTAAATTCCCGAGTCGATGAAGCCAAGTGGTCTGAATCTTCTTCCAATCCTTTCCCAGCATCGACTGCCACGGTGCCGAAAGCCGTTCATTCTGGGGAAGGATATGCTCGATCGAATAGTTGCTGGTATTCGTGGGCTCCCGGCTGCCGTGGTTCTCCAAACGATCTAGCAGATATCCACAAACCCGAAGTCCATAGATGTCTCGACTGACCAATTCCCGGCGGAAATCTTGGTCGGTGGGGAAACGGTAGGCGTCGCGTTGACGAGCCAGCCCGACTTTCAAGTCCTCTAGTGGGTTTTGCTTCCCTAGCCGATAGCCAATGTTGGCAAAGATCTGCCAATAACTGCGAGTCTGTTCACCGCATATGGCCCGTCGAAATACGAAACTTTCAATGGCTTCGATTGCTTCACGAAATTGCTCTACAGAGAGCGATTTGTCTTGATCCTTGCAATCGAACAATCGCATCATCAGTAACGCTGGTACATCGACCAGGCGTCTCAATCTGGCCAGATCCTCAACCAGATCCGGAGCAAATGGAATACCTATACTGAATGCTGCATGGTAGCGACCGAATCGCAGCATCTCATCGAGCAGCTTTTCTAGGCCGCCACAAGATTCCTGAAGCTGCCCGAAGCTTCGGCGGAACGCCTGATAGATCTCATCAGCTCGCTCCTGCTTGCTGGCTCGGGTCTTGAATGCAAGGTAATCACGGAGGAAAGCGTCGAAGGTCTTTTCCGAGCCTCGGAAGAGCGATTCCAGCTTGCTCCAGTAGGTATCGTACAGCGAAGTCTGCTGTTTTTCTGGTAGTCTCATCAGGATGTAATTGCGGATCAGATCGGACTGGCTCAGGTCGATGCCTGTGGAGTTGAGGCTCTCGAAAATGAGTTGAGGGTCATCGGTTCCGCGATCCAGCGTGACATCGACTACGATTAGCCGATCGAGACCGCGGTACAGTTCATCCGGATCACAGGATGCAATCTGCTCACGAAAAAAATCGTAGTTCTCACGGATCCGATCCGAGGGATTTTCCGGCATTTCGGTGCCATCCAGGATCGCTCGCAGCGTCTCCTGATCGTGACGGCGGAGAACCAGTTTGTGGCGGCGGCTCCCTTCCTCTTGAACATTCTTCAGAAAGTAAGCTTCGATGCGTGTTGCGGTTGGGC
>JBJSWM010000649.1:0-2552 GCA_046085865.1 Pirellulaceae bacterium | reverse complement strand
CTTCTCCACCGGTGGAATGAACTGCTTGGGAATCCGGCCACCCGTTACGTGATCTTCAAACTCAAACGTCTTCTCACCCTCTGGATCCATCGGCGACAACTTGCCGACAATGTGAGCATACTGACCAGATCCACCCGTCTGCTTCTTGTGCTTGTAGTTGAATTCCACCTTCTGACCAGGCGTCTCGCGGTAGCTGACCTTCGGTGCACCGACTTGGACATCGACTTTGTATTCGCGCCGCATTCGTTCGACGTAGATATCAAGATGCAACTCACCCATGCCGCAAATGATCGTCTCGCTGGTCTCTTCGTCGTTGTAGACCTGGAACGTCGGATCTTCCTTGCGGAACCGCTGCAGTGCCTTGATCATCTTGTCGGCATCGGCGCGGCTGGCGGGGGTGACCGCCACCTTGATCACCGGTTCGGGGACGAACATGGTTTCCAGCGTGCAGTAATCTCGTTCCTGCGAATAGGTATCGCCGCTGGCGCAGTCGATCCCCATGATCGCAACGATATCACCTGCCTCGGCCGCGTCCACTTCCTCCCGCTTGTCGGCATGCATGCGGACAATACGGCTGAAGCGATCTTTTCGACCGGTTCGCTGGTTGGTGTACATTTCTCCCTTGGTGATCGACCCCTGATAGATCCGCATGAAGGTCAACTGACCGAACGGATCTTCCACGATCTTAAAGGCCATACCAACAAAGGGCAGCTTGGGATCTGGATTGAGTTCAAACTTCTTGGTTTCATCGTTGACCACCCTCGCCTTGATTTCGCGCTCGGTAGGATTCGGCAGATAGCGAACGACCGCGTCCAGCAACAGCTGCACACCTTTGTTTTTGTAAGCTGATCCGACGAAAACCGGAGTGATCCGCTGGGACTGGCAGGCTACACGCGTCACGGAGTAGATGAGGTCGTCGGGAACCGCTTCTTCGCTGAGCAGTTTCTCCATCAGTTCGTCGGAGTACATCGCCAGACCTTCTAGCATCTGATGACGCATCCCTTCTGCGTCTTCCTGCATGTTGCCCGGAATCGGCTCCTCGCGGACCGTCTCGCCGTCTCGGCCGTCGAAGTAGTAGGCCTTCATGGTCACTAGGTCGATCACCCCTTCGAAGGTTTCCCCCGCACCGATAGGGATTTGCATCATGATCGCATCGGTCGCCAGCTTCTCGCGCACCATCTTGGTGACTCGGTAAGCGTCGGCTCCAGTCCGGTCCATCTTGTTGATGAATGCCAGTCGCGGAACGCCATAGCGCCGCATCTGACGATCCACCGTCAGCGACTGGCTCTGCACGCCACCCACCGAACAGAGAACAAGCACCGCTCCATCGAGCACGCGCAGCGATCGCTCCACTTCAATCGTGAAGTCGACGTGACCTGGGGTGTCGATCAGATTGATGGTGTGGTCGTGCCACTGGACCTGGGTGGCGGCGCTGGTGATCGTGATCCCTCGCTCCTTCTCCAACTCCATGTAGTCCATCGTCGCGCCGTCGCCACCACCCTTGACCTCTTCGATCTTGTGGATGCGACCGGCATAAAAAAGAATTCGTTCGCTGAGGGTGGTCTTCCCCGAGTCGATGTGCGCGCTGATTCCGATATTTCGATACTTGGAAAGGTCCATCACTCCACCCGAATAAAACGGTTCCTGGAAATAGCACACCGCCAGCGGCCGCCCCAATGGTCAGGCCCCCGCGCTGGCCACAACACCGATAGAAACAACGACATCCCTCGGGACTTGATGGTCACCTCAGTGAGGTCCCCATCCCTGCCCCATTCAGGGCTCGTGAATCATTCGAATCTATTGGTTCAAGCTGGCTAATCTTACCGATTGGAGGGGATACGGGAAGAGCAAATTCACCCCCCCTGGGGGTTGGATGAAGAAGTCGAACCCCGCGAAGGATCAGCTTTTTGAGCTGTTTTCGTGGGGTCGGCATCCCGGGATCAGAACCGCACCAGCCACTGATGGTAGAGAACCACTGCGTCATTGTCGGTCAAGGCGACGAAATCGGTCTGACGGTAGTCGACCTGAAGGCTGGTCTGCAAGGATCGATGCAAGTCCCAAAAGACCGATGCGAAATAGACGGAGTTTCTGGCGATTCCCTGGTCGGAGGCGAGGTCCCGTGCAATCGGCCCCTCCACTCCATACCCCCCATGCACATGGATCTGCTCATTCAAATAATAAAACGCTTCCAGGAATCCCCCACGTCCACGTATCGCCTGATAGTCATAGGGATGAAAGGTTTGAAAAATGGTCGCAGCGTAGTTGCCGATCCCTTGCCCGAAATACCCTTCGGCCACCAGGCCCAGTCGGTCGGTGACGTTCCATCGACCATCGACCGACATCCCGCCCACGTCGATCACCGATCGAATCGGAATGGTGGGATCGATTTCATCCAAATCGAAAAAGTGCTGGGAGTTGCGTAGCTGGCCTACCAACCCGGCCACCCCCAGTTCCAGCATCCGCTCGCTGCGCCCACCCACCCGCACAAGCTTCTCGCCTAGCCCCAAGGCCAGACGCGTCTCGATGTTTGGCCAACCATTCGCCTCGGTCGT
>JBJSWM010000648.1:0-4289 GCA_046085865.1 Pirellulaceae bacterium | reverse complement strand
ATCCCAGCGACCGATTGGTCATTTCGTGCCACATCGACTTCATCGCCTCAGTGCCCCTTCACGTCCTGGAAGACTTTCAATGGGCGTCTGACGAGAACGCCCGATTCGCTTTCAAGATATCATGATGGGATTGGATCAGGTGTCGCCCTGGATTGAACAGCAGGCCAGAACTAGCGACACTCCCAGGTGACTATCGGCGGATTGAACCCTGGATTCGATCAGACCGCCGGTGCACCAACTCCTTGGAAGAACTCATCGGCACTGATCCCATAGCGCGCTAGCACAGCCAGCAGCAGATCGCTGATCGGCACCGGCCCATTGGCACGCCGCGGTGCCTCGGGACTTCCAAATCTTCGCACCGCATCGCGCTGGAGCGTATCTGCCTGCACTTTCGCTTGGGTCAGATCGCCACCAGCGGGAACGACTTCGCTTACCAAAGGGGGCTGGATTGGGGCATCCCAGGAAAAAAACATCTGTCGGGCTGGAGTCATCCCGGTGGACAGGCCAGAATCGTACACAGAGGTTTCCATCGTTCCGCTCCTTGCTATTCGGCGATCGATGCCCTGTCGCCTTCCGGTCGCGACCCACACGACATCGATCCGGCGGTAGTGTCGGTGTCGGCTGGGACACGTTTGGTCAACAGGTTGGGAAATTTCTGCCGCAGTCGATTTTTTTGACGAATTTCCAGGAACGATCGTTCCCCAGTGCGAGGGGCATTTCAGGTATGTCGATCACCCCCAATGATGTGGCCAAGAAAATCATCGCCAACGTAGAAAAGGCGATTGTGGGAAAACGCAAGCAATTGGTCCTGTCGCTGGTTTCCTGGTTTTCTGGGGGGCATATCCTTCTGGAGGACGTGCCCGGGGTCGCCAAGACCATGCTGGCCCGCGCTCTGGCTCGCAGTGTCGGTTGCCGATTCAAGCGGGTGCAGTGCACGCCCGATCTGCTTCCCAGCGACATCACGGGGGCGTCCATCTTCGATCAGAAGGCGAACGAATTTGTCTTCCGTCCCGGCCCGGTATTCACGCAGATTCTGCTGGCCGACGAAATCAACCGCGCCACCCCCCGCTCCCAAGCCGCTCTCCTGGAGGCGATGGCCGAGGCGCGCGTGACGGTCGATGGCGTGACGCATTCTTTAGAGCAGCCTTTTTTGGTGATCGCCACCCAAAACCCGATCGACCAAGAGGGGACATTCCCCCTCCCAGAAGCCCAACTGGATCGTTTCTTGATGAAGTTCCAGCTTGGCTACCCAACGATGGAAGAGGAGCTAAAGATGCTGCAGATGTTGGAAAAGCAGCATCCGGTCGATTCGCTGGAAGCCGTGGTGACGGCTGCGGAACTGAAGGGTTGCCAGGAGGCGATCAAAGGGGTCTACGTCGATCCCAAGGTGCGCGCCTACCTGATGCAGATCGTGCAGGAAACGCGGCAACATGAGGATCTTCTGCTAGGCGCAAGTCCGCGTGCTTCGATCGCGCTGTTTCGCTGTGGTCAGGCGATGGCAGCGCTTCGAGGACGCGACTTTGTGCTACCCGACGACATCAAGAAGATCGTCGCACCCGTCCTCGCGCATCGACTGGTCCTCAAACCAGAAAGTCGCTTGAGACGCCTGACCAGCGATCAAGTGGTCGACAGCATCGTGGCGGAAATCGCCGTTCCTTCGATCGATCAGGGTACGCTGGTCGAGGAGTGATCGGAGATGGGTTCTATCGCCCTGATGGCTTTGCTGCTACTGATCGGTCTGGTCTTCCAGGCGAGTGTGCTGGTCTATGCTGCTGGCGCCATGGTGCTGCTTTTCGGTGGATCCCGATTCCTGGTCGAACGCTGGGTGCAAGCCCTCTTCGCACAGCGTCAAGCAATCCGTGGCGAGATGGAGGTGGGGCAGTCGACATCCATCGGCGTCCAACTAACCAACCGCTCGCGATGGTGGATCCCGTGGGTGCTGATCGAGGACGTTCTCCCGCGATCGGCCACCCAAGCCCCCCACGGAGCCCTTTCCGTGCCGCAAACGCCACTGCGGCTTTATGCCCTCGGGGCCCGCCAGGGAAAGTTGCTTAGCTACACCCTCCAGGCGATGCGCCGAGGGCTTTATCAGATCGGACCTACCATCGCAGAAACCGGAGACTTGCTGGGACTCCACCGCCGCTTCGCGGTCCTCTCCAAACCCCAAACCATCCTGGTCCTACCACGCATCGTTCCAATCGAAGGGTACGACATCGCCTCGCGGCGACCCATCGGGGAAATCCAGGTAACCTACCGCTCCATGGAAGACCCGACGCTGGTCGTCGGCATCCGCGACTACCAACATGGCGACCCGCTCCATCGCATTCACTAGAAGGCGACCGCCCGCACCGGCCGACTCCACAGCAAAATCTATCAGCCCACCGCCGTAGCGGGAGCGATGCTGCTGCTGGATCTGCATCGCCAATCGAACCCCGAACGTCACGAACCAGTCCGAAGCGACCTGGCCGTCACGGCCGCCGCCAGCATCGCTCATACGCTCTACCAAATCGGACAGCAGTTCGGACTGGTCACCAACGGACGGGATGCCGCCGAACGACTGCGGACCGAGGGATGGGACACCGATCATCGGTCGCGCGAGGAATTAGTCTCTCAGGTGGCGATGCGCGAAGAGAGCCTTACATCGAGACGACCAGTCGTCCTGCCGGCCGGCAAAGGGCCAGAACATTTTCGCGAAATCCACCGCACCCTGGCTCGCCTGGAACGCTCCGACGGCCTGACGCTCCCCCAGCTGATTCTGGAGACGCAAAGCCGCCTTCCGCGGGACGCGACGCTCCTGGCCATCGTGCAAGAGATCGACGAATCCGGCGCACTGGCTCTCTCTCTTCTCCGCAAACAAGGCTATCGCATCGCCGTGGTGGTCAATCAGTGGGACGATCAGACCTACCGGCAAATCTCCGGAAAACTGCTCAACCTCCGCATCCCCGCCTACCATTTATCAGATGAGTCTTCGATCGGTTCCATTTGTCGCACCCTGATGCTGTCCCGCAGCTAAACTGCCAGTCGTGCATCACGCATTCTCGTCAGGAGTCCCCATCGATGGAAGATCGCAGACCTCCTCGCCCTACCCTGGCTGATCTGGCGATGGCGGCAATCGCTCCGGTCCTGATCATCGGAATGATCAGCTGCTTGGTCTTCTTCCTGGTCAATCTGCTCTACCGTGGTGATTTCACGATTCGATTGATGTATCTGCTTGGTCTATACACCTTTGGTAGCGTCTTTATCGCCAGGATTGCGATCGAACAGTCGAGGTCGGTGGCGGTTGGATATACGGCCGCCTTGGGCCTGGCCACCTATTTCGTTGTCATGCGATTCGTTCGATTCTCAGGCCCTCTGCAGTCGGTTGCCGATTTTTTAGTCATCGGTTTTCTAGTCCTCATCGGGTTCCTCGCCGACCGCATCACTTGGGACTGCACCTGGATCGATGAGCGAGCCCCCACCAGCCCGGAAGGTTTGCTGCAGTCTCTGGGACTGGTCCGAAGTACGCTCAATCGCAAAGATCGCAAGCAGGCAACCAGACGACACAACCCAGGAATCTGGGTCCTCTATTTCGCTCTCCTGGCCATCCCCCTTTTCGGCCTGGGGCAATTGGCGATTCCCGCTTACGAAGCCGCGGCAAGACAGCGCGCTATCCTCTTCCTTTTCGGGTACCTTCTCTGCGCTCTTTCACTGCTGGTTGTCACCAGCTTCCTCGGGATTCGGCGTTACCTTCGACGCCGCAACATCGAGATGCCGGCTGGCGTCACCTCCGCCTGGCTCCTCTGGGGCGTCGGTAGCATCCTGGCGGTGCTCTTGGCCGTCTGGCTACTTCCCCTTCCTAGTTCCGGTCCCTGGGCCGCCATGGGCAAGTGGATCACTTCCCCCGACAACCTAATCGCCAGCCGATTCGGATGGGGCCCCGAACCAGTGCGATCCTCCAGCCCCGGCAATCCCGCCTCAACCCCCAAAACCAATACCGGTCCTCAAAAGCCCTCCGGCCCGCCACAAGCGAATGGCTCCGCAGAAAGTCCAGCCCCTCCCGGGGAATCTTCAACGACCAAAAACTTGTCGCAACAACCATCGTCTCAACAACCTTCCCCCGATCCCTACAGCACCCCCTCTGCGTCCACTTCGCAGCAAGGTCAAGGTCAGCAGGGACAAGGTCAGCAGGGACAAGGTCAGCAGGGACAAGGACAGCAGAGACAAGGACAGCAAGGTCAAGGCCAGCAGGGTCAAGGTCAGCAGGGACAAGGTCAGCAGGGACAAGGGCAGCAGGGTCAAGGTCAGCAGGG
>JBJSWM010000647.1:0-9715 GCA_046085865.1 Pirellulaceae bacterium | reverse complement strand
TCCGATCGTGTGGCGAATGGCTGTCCGGTGATACGATCTTGCGCGGCAGCATCGATCGTCAAACAGCCGACTAGCATGCTGTAAAGTGACAACTTCCAGTTCCACTCTCGCATGAAGCCTCCTCCGCCCCTGAGAACTGATCGTGATCGATGCAAATCGTTGCGGCCGGTCAGGGCTGGCTGCCGATACAGACCAGCCTTTCGGTCCGGACACCATCTTTCGTGCTGGCGACTCGGCAATACAGTTTGCCGTCGACAAACACTTGCGAAGCGAACGATTCGTCCCCAAGCTGATTTTTGGCGACTTCCTTATAGCCTTCGCCAGTCGCCTGGAAGACCCAGGTGGTCCCCAGTTCGTTGGTGGCCAGGATCTTATCGCCGATCAGCAGGGGGGAGGCGGAGACGGGGCCTTTGAGCCGTTCCTTCCAAAGTTCCTTCCCGGTAGCCGCTTCCCAGCAATAGGCGACGCCTTGATCGCTGAAGGCGTAGACCAGGCCTCGATCGACCAGCATCGATTGCTCGTAGCACTTCACGTTATTCTTCCAGAGGATTTGGCCCGATCCATCGGCTTTGACCGCCACCGTCTCTGCCTTGGGAAAACCTCCACTCGCGAATACGACATCCCCTTCCCAGACTGCGGTACCGCAGGTGGCCAGCGTCAGGCATGGGGTGGTCCAAAGCTGCTTGCCGTTGGTTGGATCGTAGGCCGACATCGCCTCAAAGCCACTCAGCAGAAGCTGATCTTTGCCGGCGACCTGGCCGACGATTGGGGAAGACCAGACCAGCATGCGAGGCATTTCCTGGGACCAAACTTCCTTGCCTGTCTCGAGGTCGAAAGCCTTCATCCAGGAAGCGCGGTCGCAATTGGCGGTGACGATCAGAGTCGATCCGTAGATGGTGGGCGACGCCGCATAGCCGTACTCGTACAACTTGGGGGAGAAGGGGCCCGCATCGACTCGCCAGAGGATGTTTCCACCCGAATCCAGTTTCACCAGATCGATCTTATCGTGATGGTGGAAGGGGGCATAGAAGGCCGAGCCATCCGAAGCGATCGTGGAGGAGGCATGGGTGTTTTTGGGATGGAGTTTTGGTAGCCCGCCTTGACTGATCGGTGTCTGCCATAGCGGCTTCCCGGTGGCGCGATCCAGGCCCACCACGCTTTGCGTCTGGGTCGCTTCGTCACAGGTTTCCAGTACGATCCGATCGCCAGCGATGCAGGGACTACTATGCCCCCGTCCGGGCAGCGGTTGGCTCCAGACCACCCCCTCCGTGTCACTCCACTTGGTCACCAGACCTTCTGCCTGCGCGACGACCGCTTTCCCTGATGGCCCGCGCCAAAGACGCCAGTCTTCCGCCTGAGCGATCGGGGCCACCATCGAACCAGCACCCAGCACGCACGTCGCCAACAAACGCCTCATCACCACGCCTCACTTCCTTCGCCGGGGAATCGTCTCCATGTCGTCTGCACGACTGCCTTGGTTCCATGCCGCTATTGTAGCCAACAGCAAGAGCCGATGAGTCTGGGATGGAGTTACTGATAGGAGCCATCAACTCTTTGACGGAGAGAGGCCCCGTTGCGGCGACTGTTTGGCATCGCCCGGTAAACCGGCTCGTTGCATCCGCAGACGACAGACTAGAAGCCGGTCGCAAGGGTGGACGCGATATTCGGTCTCGGGTGAAGACTGCTGAATGGCTGTGAGATATTTTTTGCGGAGTCTAAAAACCGCCTGGGGAGGAAAACCCCGAGTAGCCATCGAATTCCGAAAGGCGCTCTGGGGCCTTATCGAGGAATCGCGTGTACTCACGTTCCCAGAGCAAATCGACTTCCCCGATGGGGCCATTGCGTTGCTTGGCGATGATGATCTGGGCTTGACCCGCGTACTGTGTGGCGGCTTCGCCGCGGTGATAGTACTCTTCGCGGTGGACGAACATGACAACGTCCGCATCCTGTTCGATCGCTCCCGATTCCCGGAGGTGGCTGAGTCGTGGTGTGTGATCCTTCCCTTCTTCGGCCTGTCGATTGAGCTGTGCGAGGCAGAGGACGGGGACTTGCTGTTGGCGTGCCAGAATTTTCAGTCGCCTAGCGATCTTGGCGACTTGCTCCTGTCTTGGATCACGCTGATTCTCTGGCTCGATCAACTGCAGGTAGTCGATGACGATCAGCCCCAGATGCCCATGCTTCTGCTTGACTTGTTGGTCGATGCGTCGAGCCACAGCGGCGATTTCGCTGACCGAACGGCTGGGTGAGTCGTCGACGAAGAGCGGTGCCTGAGAGATCTGCATGGCCGAACTGACAAGTCGCTGACGATCATCGGAGGAAATGGTTCCATTGCGAAGACGGCTGCCGTTGACGCGAGCGACGGAGCAGAGGAGTCGATCGGCCAGTTCGATCGCCGACATTTCCAGGCTGACAAAAAGGACTGGAGCTTTCCCTTGGAGCGTCGCATGTTCGGCGATATTCATCGCCAGGGCAGTTTTTCCCATGCTGGGACGCGCAGCAAGGATCACCAATTCCCCATTGTGAAGGCCGCCGGTCATCTTGTCGAAATCGGCGAAGTGGGTCATGACACCCCCTTCCAGTTTTTCGCCGCGGAGCCGTGCGTCGATCCGCTTCATCGCTTCCTTGAGGACATCGGAGATGCTGGAAGTGGCGGTGGCATTCCGTTCGTCCTGAACCTTCAGGATCTTCGACTCGGCGGTCGCCACCAACTCACTGACTTCCGTAGTCCCGCCGTAGGCTTCGTGAAGGATTTCGCTGGAAGTATCGATCAAGCGGCGCAGCACTGCCTTATCGACGACGATCTTGGCGTAGAAGGTTGCATGGGCAGCGTGGGGAACCGACCGAGCAAGATCGGCCAGCATCGCCACTCCTCCTACCTCATCCAGCTGCCCTTTCTTTTTGAGCGAGTTGGCGAGGATCATCGGATCCATCGACCGCCCTTCGTCGTAGATCGACTTGATGTGAGCGAAAATCTTCTGATGGGCTGAATCGTAGAAGTCATCTTCACGAATTTCCAGCAACAGATCATTGACGATCCGAGGATCGATCATCATCGATCCCAGCACGGCTGCCTCGGCCTGCAAATCGTAAGGGGGACTGCGATCCTGAAGCTCCGAAAAAGAAATCGGCTTCTTGACCGCGCCATCCTTGCGGAAATTCTTTACCTCCCCCGACATCGCTCCTCCTGACCTTCGGCGTCTGCCGAATCCAATCACTCCATCCCCATCCTTCGTGTCGCCCCCAATCGTCGCCTCCATTGGAAGCCGCAGCAGGCATCCTAGCAAGTCGATTGGACGATGCCATGGGCACCCCAGATTTAGTGCCTCGAAGACCGCTCGTACAAGATAACCCTCCCGCCGGATGCCCTGCAAAATCGGGGCGAATCCTGAAATCTCTCGGCTTGAATTCGCTTCATGACAAGTGAAGTTTTGGTCTACAATCGCTGGCGTGAATCACTCGCTGAGGACAGACCATTTTTCAACAGGACTCCGCTCATGGCGACCCCATTCCCCCGGCTGGCCAGCCAATGGCTTGTGGCCAATCTGGCTGTATGGACATTCCTTTCCGTTGCAGGGGGGATCGATCGCGAACTGGCAGGTCAGGAGCCTCCCGCGACGATCGAAACTACGGCGAAAGCCTGGTACGACCTTTTCGATGGGAAATCGTGGCGTGGCTGGGAGGAGGATCGAAAAGAGTTTTGGCGAATCGAGAATGGCGCGCTGGTAGCCGGTTCGCTGGACAAACGATTTCCTCGCAATGAGTTTCTTTGCACGCTGGAGGAGTTCAGCGACTTCGAACTGCAGCTGCAATATCGGATTGAAGGGACCGAAGGATTCGTCAATGGCGGCGTGCAGTTCCGCTCTCAGCGGATCGCCGATCATCATGAAATGACGGGCTACCAAGCGGACCTAGGCGCTGGTTACGACGGATCGCTCTACGACGAAAGTCGACGCAACAAGTTTCTGGCCGAGGCGGAGGCGGAAGTATTGCAAAAAGCGCTGAAGAAGGATGACTGGAACCACTATCGGATCCGCGCTCAGGGAGATCGCATCCAATTGTGGTTGAATGAAGTCCAAACGGTCGACTATCGCGAGACCGATCCATCGATCCCGCGCACTGGTCGGATCGCGGTGCAGATCCATGGAGATGGTGTCACCAAGGTCCAGTTCCGCCATTTACAGCTTCGCAAGCTGCCAACCACACCGGTTCCCTAGGTTCCAACGAAGACCGATGATCTGGCGACTTGATTTCCTATCCATCCGGCAATTCCTTGGGACCGTGGTCCACGGTGGAACGAAACGTCCCCAATTGCGCTAAATGAACCTTGATGGCGAGACTGGGCCACACAGCCTGAATGGAACGATTGAGTCCTCTTGCGTCTGTGTGCCCTTGTGACTCCATGAGATCCACTCCCTGAGGTGAACCGCCGAGTCCAAAGCACAAGGTGCCCCATCCTTGCTCATGCTTCGCCTTTTTCGCGGCTCCCCGGCAACAGGGGCACCGATTCTTTTCCGTAAAACAGGCGTCGCTGGAGTTGCTGATCGAAGGCGGTCGCAGCGGCAATCAGATGACTCGAGGAAGTACCAACGGTGACGGCGCTCAAGATCGGAGCACCCTCTTCGATTGCCGCATTGGCGTGGGGTAGATCGGCCAGATAGCGCAGACCGGTTGCAGGATTGGCGGGCCCGGTCGATCCCTGAAAGCGATGATCCCAGAGCCACTGAGCCGTGGGGGAATCGACCTGCCCGTTGGACCTCGCGTAATGAATCGATTTGCCCCACAGCAGATCGGTAGCTGGTTTCCTACCGGAAGGCCAAGATCGATCCTCGGTTGGCTTTCCCGCCACGCATTCCCAGTGAGCATGGCTAAGATTCTGACCGCTCCACCGTTCCACCAGTTCCGTCAGCCCGGTCCATCGTGGATTGATTTCCAAAAGATAGGGAGGTCCCTGTTCGGGAACCATCCAATCGGCCTGCCAAAGCCCTAGAGCCGGCAAGTCGTCCTGAACCACTTCAGCGAAACGAATCCAAGAATCGCAAACCTCCTGTCGCTGCGGTGCGGGCCCCCAACCACCACGAAAGGCATGGGGTGCCGGAGCCGGGAGATGATCTGCATTCCAGTGCTCGACACAGCCAAGAAAGCGCACCTGTCCGGGGCGTGTCAGGAAGAATGTCCCAAAGCTTCGGCCCTCGATCCATCGCTGCAGTAGCCAATGCCGGGAGGGATCGGGAGCGATGGCCGGTAGCCATGGCGTTACATGGAATCCGCCCGCGTGATGCAGTGATTTGATCAGCCATCTTGGATTGTCGCCACGAAAGCCATTTCCCTGGGGGCGCGCAGGCTGCGATCGCAGGGGAAAGGTTTGAGGAAATCGGCACCCGGATCTTTTAGCCCAGCGCTGCCAGGCGCGAAGGTGGCGTAGGCGAGCCATCGCGGGAAGACTAGGCGCGGCCAAGGACATGGCTCCGCTGAGCCACCGAAGACAGCCTCGCTGATGCTCCATTCCGCCTGCTAGAAACAGCCACGGTGGCGAGGATCGGCGGGATGCTGCTAGGTCGGCATTTCGCAACAGCCGCCAAGCTGGCGCCAGAGCAGGGCAGGGAAGATCCCGATCGGCAAACTGATCGCATGCACCTCCTAGGTCGCTCCATTGGACCAACGATTGAGCCAGGGAGCGGCAACTGGCGCCGATCGCATAAGTGACCGGCCGATCGCTGGTTGCACCAAGCGGCTTCATGGCGATGTCTCACCGATCGTGTTGCAGTGGTTGGGTCGGGGACGGTGATCTGGTGTGGCGTGCATGGAGCGATCGCCGTCCATGGGCAGAGGATGGAAACAAAGAGTCCGCGAGATGACGTGTGGTGGCTGGCGAAGGCTCTTGCAACCCACGCGTCCTGGCAATGCATGGTCGAGACGAGTCGTTCGCCGGACATTGTAGCAGTCGACTTGTGATGGCCAATGGATTTCTCCCTATCGGTTTTGCCAGATCGGTTTCGCTGAAATGCGGAACAGCCCGCGTCTTGATGGTATCGCGTAGAATAAGCGCTTCGCCCAAAGACCATCGCTCACACCAGTACCTGTTCACCCAAAAGCGATGGTTCGCGGACCTCCTTCTTGGGCCGTGGAAGGAGATCCTTCGGCGGGGGGCACGAAGCATTTCAGAAAGTTGTAGGATTGCCGATGGAGATTCGATTGGCGGACTTGCAGAGCTTGGTCGATCAGCGAGCGATTGAGGCGATGCTGGCGGCGTATGCGATCGAGCCGACGGGAAATGGGGAGCCGCTTCCTGGATCGGTGATGGCGGCCCTGATCCCAGGGCTTTCTGAGTTGCCCACGACGCGTGTTTTTTTGGCATGGGATGGTGCAACGCCGATCGGAATGGGGGTCTGCTTCCTTGGCTTCTCAACCTTCATGGGGAAAAAGACCCTGAACATCCACGACTTGGTGGTGATCGCCGCTCACCGAGGCCAGGGAGTCGGCGGGAAGCTGCTGGCGGCTATCGAAACGCAGGCCGCGCAGTGGGGGGTGGGAAAGATCACGCTGGAGGTGCTGGAGCACAATCGCGCGGCTAGGGCTCTCTACCATCGCGTTGGATTTTCTCAGGTTCAGGGAGGGCCAGGTTTGGGCGGTACCCTTTTCTACCAAAAAAAAATCGCCCCGCACGCTTGAGAAATTTCGTCGGGAGACGGCCGATGCGCGACCTGCACAAGGACACCACTTCGTGACCTTCCATGCGGAATATTTTTGGCAGGATGCGGAGAAGCAAACCTGGAGAGTGCAGGGATTTGCCTTTCGGACGGGGGGAGGGAAAATTCCACACAGAGATCGGGTGACGGGGAGGTGAACCTGGAAGGCCTTCTAGGCGTAGGAAGTCCAGAGGTGGCCGCCGTGCAGACTTGCTGGGAAAGTAAGGCGACCGACCAGCGACATCGAACGGTGTCTCGGATGGCCCTGAGGCGGTAAAAGTAGACGATGGATGCTCACGAAGCCAATTCGATCTCGGATGAAACTCTGCTGGGGTTTCTTCTGGGGGCATTAGACGCGCCCACCATGTCGCAGGTGGCGCAGCGGATCGCTGAGTCGGAGGAGCTTGAGGAGCGGCTTTTGGCGTTGCAGCAGAGGCTGTTGCCTTTCGCCGATGCAGTCGACGATCTACCGATTCCTGAAGGGTTGGCGAATCGGACGCTGGATGCGATTGCTGCTGCGTCCCAAATGGAGTCGGCAGAGCCAACGGGATGCAGCGATTCCTCCGCCTCCTCACCGCTACGGCCCTCCGCCGCTCAGGAAGGTCTGTCGCGTACTGCACGCCAAGTTTGGTGGGATTTCGCGGGTATGGCGCTGGGCGTGGCGATCTGCATCGGCTTGCTGCTGCCTGCGTTGATGCAATCGCGGGAGCAGGCAAGGCGGGAACAATGCAGCAGGAATTTGGCGCAGCTTGGGTTCTCCCTGTCGCAGTTTGCCAGCCTCAGTCCGCAGCGTCATCTGCCTCAGATCGCTTTGCAGGGGCCGATGTCCTTCGCTGGATCCTATGCATTGCAGCTGAACGATGCAGGCATCCTGGAAGATGCGGGCCAGTTGTGGTGCCCGTCTCTGGGTGGGCTTTGGCTAGTGCAAGGAAGCTTGCCCTCCGAGAGTGCGATGCGAGAGGCATCGGATCATTTCCAAAGCTACTGGCAGCAGCTTGCGGGCGGAAGCTACGCGTACAACCTCGGCTACTGGTCCGAGGGAGTCTATTCGGCTCCCAGACTGGATGGCAGGGCAAACTACGCCATCCTAGCCGACAGCCCCCTGGAAGATGAGGGACGGGATCAGTGGCTGGTTCATGGTGGCAGAGGCATCAATATCCTCTTCGAAGACGGCCAAGTTCGCTTCGTCCCTGTGCTACCGCAGTTGAGTCTCCCGGATCATCCTTACTTCAATCGTCGCGGCGTTCGGGAAGCCGGGGTCGATCCCGACGACAGTTCGCTAGGGCCGAGCCAAAGCCCTCCGATGCGAAGTTCTGGCCCCTAGCGGCAGCGATCTCGCGCCATTGGGTTCAGCCTTCGCCTGAAATGGCTCTCACAATCAGCTCTTCCAGACCTTCCCATCCGGGTCCGGAATGGCTCGGGTGGCATTCCGGGTGTCGATCACCAAGTTGGAGGCATCAACGATCAGCCGGTAATCGAATGCCGAATGATCGGTGGCGATGATGCAGCAATCGAGTTGCTGGAGGTATCGAGCTGAAAGGGGCTGAGCGGTAAGGGCGGGGACATCGAAGGAACGCATGGCAGGTAGATTGGGAATATGCGGGTCGGAGTAACTCAGTTGTGCTCCGCGCTCTCCAAGCAGTTCCATCAACTTGAAGCTTGGGCTTTCCCTCGGGTCATCGATATCCTTCTTGTAGGCGACTCCGAGGATACCGATCTTGGCTCCCCGTATCGGCTTGCCAATCGTGTTGAGCGCTTCGGCCGTACGATCCACTACGAAACGTGGCATCGAGGTATTGATCTCGCCTGCCAGTTCGATGAATCGAGTGGGCAGTTCGTGACACCGCGCCAGCCAAGTGAGGTAGAACGGGTCGATGGGGATGCAGTGGCCACCAAGTCCCGGACCGGGATAAAACGCTTGGAAGCCGAAGGGCTTGGTCTTGGCGGCATCGATGGTTTCCCAAATATCGATCCCCAGGTGCAAGAACAGCACTTTCAGTTCGTTGACCATTGCGATGTTGACGCTACGGTAGGTGTTCTCCAAAATCTTGCATGCTTCAGCCACTTCGCATGAAGAGACAGGGACAACTTGCTTCATCGCTCGCGAATAGATGGCGACGGCCTTCTGAAGACTGAGCGGATCCATCCCGCCGACGACTTTAGGGATCGTCTGCGTGGAAAAAGAGGGATTGCCCGGGTCCTCTCGTTCGGGGCTGAAAGCGAGGAAGTAGTCGGTGCCGCACCGAAGCCCCGATCGATCGAGTATGGGAGCGACGATATCTCGCGTCGTGCCAGGGTAGGTGGTGCTCTCCAGAACCACCAGTTGACCTGGTCGCAGAGCAGCTGCAATCGCTTCGGCTGTCGATTCGATATAGGAAAGGTCGGGGTCTCGGGACTTGGTCAGAGGCGTCGGCACGCAAATCAAAATTGCATCCGGTTCACTCAATCGCTTCATATCCTCGGTAGGAATGAAGCTCCCTGACTTGATCGCATCGGTCAACCAGACAGCATCATGGTGTCGAATGTAACTTTGCTCGCGGCGGAGTAGGTCGATTTTATTTGCATCGATATCGAAGCCATAGGTTGGCACCCCCGAAGTGACGAAGGTTTTCGCCAATGGCAGCCCGACATACCCCAAACCGATGATGCCTACGGAATTCACAGCAAAGCGCCTTCAAAAAAGGAGTGGCTGCATGAGCTGCCTGCGGCTTGGTGCATCCGGTCACCCGCCCCCTCAGCTCATCATTCGATTGCGATTTCCTATCATGATAGTACACTTGATCCAACTTCGTGCAGGAAGTTCGTTCGGCCCCTTGAAGCAAAAGGTCGCTCGAATCGATCGAACCGGATAGATCGAACTTAACGTCATCAACGCTAGGTACGGACCAGCACGTGATGGCGATTTCCCAGGCGGGAGAGCCCTAATGCAGGATGGCATGATTTCTGTTCCGCTCGGCACCACCCGCTTCCAACCCAACCGGAGGCAACTCCTGGGGCTCGGTGCCGGATTCTGTCTGCATCGATGGCCA
>JBJSWM010000646.1:0-4014 GCA_046085865.1 Pirellulaceae bacterium | reverse complement strand
TTGTCATTGAGGTCGGCCATCTTGATCTGTCGCGCTATCGGATCCTCGGCAATCCGCACGACATACTCCCAGTAACTGTCCCCCTTGCCCCGCGTCAGCCGCTGCACCACCGACACCGCCTGCGGGTCAATCCCCGCCTGCAACAGTTCGTCCGCCGTCGCCTCGGTATCCTCCAGCACATCATGCAGCACGGCCGCCTGCTTGGCGATATCTCCCTCGACTTGGTGCATCACCCGCAGCAGGTGAAGCAAATAAGGCTGACCCGCCTTATCCGCCTGACCTGCGTGACGCCTAGTCGCTAGCTCCACCGCACGTTCCAACGCAGACATACCCTTGCCGTCGTGAGATTCGCTCATTCTTGCTTCCCCTCTTTCCATGAACGGACCATCGCCCAGCCACTTAGTAGCAGACAGATCCACGCCGGCCAATCGCCAATCTGCCGCCACAGTCCCCATCGCCGATCGGCCAGTGGCTCGGCGACGATCTGCCCCGATTGCATGCGCCCAATCATCTGCCGCCTGCGGCCGCTGCTATCGATCCAGGCGCTCAGTCCACTATTGGCCGCCACCACCAAATCCTTCCGGTTCTCCACTGCGGCCAGCGTGGCGCTGGCCAGATGGTGGTCCAGCATTGTCGATCCCCGAAACCATCCGTCATTGGTCACATTGACCAGCAAATCCGGCTCGATCGATTGCACCCGCCTCACCGTCGCCAACTGACTCCGGATCCGATGCGGCACCATCGTCTCAAAGCAGATGCTGGGGACCAGCCATGCCTTGCCGATCTGCCATGCTCGATCGACTGATCCGGCTTTCAGTGGTGCCAATCCAAGGGCGCGATGGAGCTGGGGGAACCAGTGGAGCAGCGGGATGTACTCACCAAACATCACCAGATGATGCTTGTGGTAGATCGCTTCGGGAAGGGTGCGGTCGGCCTTGCCATCGATCGGCGCGGCAAATGCCCCGTTCGCTCGTTCCATGCCTTCCTTGGTAAACGTCAGGTGATCGGTGCCTGCGATCAGCCAAGTAGGACTTGCCGGATCGAACGACTCACCGCGCTTCGCAAACGCCGATCGCTGCGCATTGGCCAGCCGCAACAGTTTCTCCTGGTAGGCCAGTCCCATCGCCTGCCCGAAGGCAACCATCGTCCGATCGTCCCAGTTTTGCGCCTTCAGCTCCTCGGGCAGCCGCGCCCCCTCCTGCCGATCTACCAACGGTTCATTGGCCGTAAACACCGACTCGGGCCACACCACCAGATCGACCTTCCCAAACCGCTCGAACGCCTCGGCCGTTCCCTTCCCGTAGCTTTCCCAGGCGTCGGAATTCCGCTGCCGATTCGACTCGAACATCGTCGGCGCGTTCTCTTGCACCACCGCGATGCGCAGCACCGGATCGGCCTCCGATTCACTCGGGGCATCCACCATCGCCAGCTTGCCATGGCCCCAGACTAGTCCCAGCGTGCCGAGTGCCACACCCAGCGGGATCCAGGGGCGCAGCCATCGCCGGGATGGAGTTGGGCTAGAGGGAGTTGACGAGCGTTCGCGAAGGAACGACATCAGCGAATCGCTGAGGCTGCTGGCGACCATCGCCATCCAGAAGCTGACTCCATAGGCCCCGATATGGCTTGCCGCTTGCAGCCAATTGGGGTGATTGGCCAGTGTGTGAGCCAGCATGCAGCCGGTGAAGCCAGTCAGTAAATAGCCGCGTAGTAGTTCCATGCCAGCCCACGCCGTTGGCACTGCCAGCCACACGGGCCAGCGGCGATGATGATGGAGCGCCCGCGCGGCGGCCAGCGTCAGGGGCAGGTAGATCGCCAGGTAGGCAGCCAGAGCGATCCAGCCGAAGTAGAGCGGCCAGAAGGCGAGTCGGATTCCTTGCAGCAGCCAAAGCCAGAGCAGCATTGCGGCCAGCCAGCTATGCCACCACTGGCGTCGCGTGAGCGGTTTTTTCTCCTTCACCCAGCAGGTGAGCAGCCCGACGGCGAGCCATGCTATCGGCCAGAGGCCAAAGGGGGGGAAGGCGAGCGCCAGCAGCAGGGCCACGCCGTAGGGGAGCCAGATGGAAGATCGCCAAGGGACTGGGCGATCGCTTTGGGATGAATCGGTTGCAATCGCCACCAGCATTTTGGATGGCTGGTTGCGGTTCCGCGTTTCCTTGCGTCCCATCCGATCGCTCCTTGATCTTGGATCGCGTCGATCAGGTCCAATCGAGCGGTTCCCACCAAGCTTGCCGAAGCTGCTGGCAGGAGAGAGCGATCAGGGGCGCGCCGCGATGAGCGATTTTCACCATGGGATCTTCGGTGACGAACCCCAGGGCGACATGCGGGATCTCTTGCATCAGCCGTTCAAATGACTCGGTGTGTGCGACAGGGACTTCGCACAGAAGGCGGCTGTTCGATTCGCTGAAGAGAGCCGCCAGTGGATGGACGAACTGCTGTTGGCACAAGCCATCGATCTCCAGTTCGACTCCCAATCCTCCGGCGAATGCCATTTCGGCGACGGCCACTGCCAAGCCACCTTCGCTGAGGTCGTGGCAGCTTCGGAGCAGTCGGTGGGAGATCGCCTGATGGAGTTGCTGGTAGAGCCGCAGGGCCAGCGACGCATCGACGTGAGGCACCTTGCCACCTTGTCGCTGGTGGACCAGCGCGTAGTGGGAACCTCCGAATTCTTCGCGCGTGGCGCCCACCAAGTAGATCCGGTTCCCGGCGCGTTTCAGGTCCATCGTCACGCAGCGATCGACCGAATCGATCTGTCCGATGGCGCTGATTAGCAGCGTGCTGGGGATCGCGATCGTCTGCCGCTTGCCATGGCTGTCGGCCCAGGTGAATTCGTTGTAGAGCGAATCTTTGCCGCTGATGAACGGGGTGTTCCAGGCGACCGCCAGGTCGTGGCAGCCGAGCGCCGCGCGGACCAGGGTGCCAAGAGTTTCGGGGCGGTCGGTGTTGCCCCAGCAGAAGTTATCGAGGATCGCGATTCGGTTTGGATCGGCTCCCACGGCGACGGCATTGCGCATCGCTTCGTCGATGGCGCTGGCGGCCATGTGGTAAGGATCGTAATCGCCCAGGCGTGGATTCATCCCACAGCTGATCACCAAGCCTCGCCGGCTTTCCAGTCGCGGGCGGATGACTGCTGCATCGCTGGGGCCATCCCCATGGATTCCCACTAGAGGTTTGACGACGCTACCCCCCTGCACTTCGTGGTCGTATTGGCGAATGATCCAGTGCTTGCTGGCGACGTTGGGGGATCCCAGGATCTGGATCAACGTCGATTCGCAGTGGAGTTGGCTGGGCTGGGGGAGGTCCAGCGGCTGTTCCTTGGGGGGCTGGTAGGTGGCTTTGCGGACCACCGGGGGGCGACCGCCGTGCAGGAAGTCCATCGTCAGGCAGCCGACTTCGTTCCCGTCGTACATCAATCGAAGCCGGCCGGTGGGGGTGAAGGTACCGATGATGGTCGCTTCGACTCCTTCGCTGGCGGCCAGTTTCTGGAAGCGTTCCCAGTGTTTGGGCGGGACGGCCAGCACCATCCGTTCCTGTGCCTCGCTGATCCAGATTTCGGTGTAGTTGAGCCCTTCGTACTTCAGTGGAGCGCGATCCAGCCAGACCTCTGCGCCGATCGTTTCCCCCATCTCGCCCACGGCGCTGGAAAAGCCACCGGCGCCGCAATCGGTGACGGCGTGAAACAGCTTTTCATCGCGGGCGCGGAGCAGCACATCGAGCACCATTCTTTCGGTGATCGCGTTGCCGATCTGGACGGCTCCTCCGGAGATCGATTCGCTGGCCTCGGTCAGTTCGACGCTGGAGAAGGTCGCGCCGTGGATCCCATCGCGACCAGTCCTTCCGCCGAGGGCGACGATCCAGTCGCCGGGCTGCGGAGCTTTTTCCGCGCAATCGACTGGCAGCAGACCGACGTTGCCGCAGAAGACCAAGGGATTTCCCAGGTAGCGTTGGTCGAAGAAGACTGCTTCGGACTCCCCGACACCAGCGCCGCCGATCTGCCTCCTGGAGTGCTCCACCCGC
>JBJSWM010000645.1:0-2683 GCA_046085865.1 Pirellulaceae bacterium | reverse complement strand
GGACTTCGACTTCCGCCGGACCGCTTGGAACTGTCGGCATCGCCGAATCGAGTGCAGCGGCCAGAGATTTTCCACCGCCCGTCCCCTGCAGTTCCAGTTGCTGCAAATCGTGGTTGTAGCGAGCCAACTCCGATTGCAATGCCGAGGGAAGTGTGGCATCCAGAACCAGCAAACGAATCTCGCAATCCAAGAAAATCTGTGCGCTGCGAGCGGCTGGGGCTGCAGGATCGACCGGTACGTAGGCTGCCCCGGCTTTCAATATCCCGAAGATCGCCGCCACCGCATCAATCGATTTGCCCAGACAAAGTCCGACACGATCTCCTTTGCCAACACCAATCCCTTGCAAATACTGGCAGAAACGACTGGAGAGCAAGTCCAGATCCTGGTAGCAAATCGCCGCTCCAGCACATTCACGCAGTGCCTCCGCATCTGGATGTTTGGTAGCGGAATCTCGAAGCAAAACATGAAGTAAGGGTTGATCTGCGATCATGGCACGCTCAATCCAATCCGTCTTCTCAAATCAACAAGGACGATAGCCCCGTACGAAACTGGTGGTGCCAAAAACCGACATGGGATTCCTTTCCAAGTCGACGTACCCCGCATCGGCCAACCATCCAGCCGATTCTTCCATCGTGTGATTCCGGCCATGATGCGTCGTGCACAGTAAGTTGAGATCGACCAGGACTGCCCACCGCCCCCCCTGACGATGCGACTGTAGATGCTGGGCCTGAACGACGATCGATCCGCCAGGACGCAAGGCGACATACACTCTCTTCAGCAACTCGGATCGCTCGCGGTCATCGAAACACTGCAGCATGTTGGATGCAAGCACAAGATCGTAGCTTCCCGGAATGTCATCGCGACTGGCATCCAACGACAGGAACTCTAACTCGTTTGGTAACTGGTAGCTGTGGGCGATTTCCCGTGTCACTTCGAGAACTCCAGGCAGATCCGCTAACGTCACTCGCATCTGCTGGTTCCCCGCTGCGAGGTGGTAAGCGAACGTCCCCGGGCCGCAGCCTAGATCCAGTAGCGAATTTAGATTCCGAGTATCGATATACCTTGCCAGTTCTTTGCCACGAACGGCAGCATAGTTGTGCATCGCATAGATATATTTTCTGGTCTTCGACGGATCTCCACCCAGATAGGTCTCTGGATCGATCGATGGACCATTGTGCAGTACCGCTTGGTCCAACCGGTTGTAGGCAAGACTGAATTGCTCCATCAATTCAATCCAATCCCCCAGATACCCTTCTTTGGAGGTCGGTAGAAGAACGGCTCTAGCCGCCTCCGTAAGCCGATACCCCTCGTCGTCGGCTCTCATCAGCTTGAGCATCACACCGGCATTTAGCAGTCGCTCCAGAGAAGACGCCTGACATCCCAGCGTCACCGCCAATGCCTCGGCGGACTTCGATTCCTCCCCCAAAAGCTGAAAGATGTTCAATCTCTGAAGCGTAAAAAGAACGCTCGACGAGAAGAACCCTTCGGCCAATGACAGCAGTTCAATCTGCTCCCGAATTGTCTTGCTGTGCCCAGTCTCCCTTGTTGATTCCGCCAAACTTTATCCCCCCGATCAACGCTCCCAAACCACTTCACTCATGGAGTTCTCAGAATAATTGAATAACTGGGTGCTACAAGCGAGGATCGACGGTCGTCACGCCACGGATTGCCTACCGACAGATTTCGGAAGAATCAGCAAAAGAGCCGTCAAAAATAAAACGGGGCCCCCGATTGGAGGCCCCGTTTGCCATCAGTTGGAAGACGACTGGCTCAACCTGCTTTGACTAGATTGATCGCCTGGAGAGCGTCGTAGTAATCGCGTGTCACTTGAAGCACTTCGTCGTTGTAATATCCAGAGACAAAAGGCTTCTCGGCTGGGGTCTGCGCATCGAGGATCTGCTTTTCTTCTTCCTCTTCGGAGTTCAATTCCTTGCGTCGCTTTAGGAAATCCTCTTCCTTGAGACTGACGTACTTCTCGTCTTTCTGCTTCTTGTAAAACTCGATTCGCTTTAGCAGCTTGTCGAAATCCTCCGACTGCTCGACGCGTGCGATCGACTTCTGCTGGAGCTGCGTACGGATCGCGTCGTTGACCATCTGATAATGCTGATGTTCCTGTGCCTCCACCTCGTCGGGAGGTAGCGCGTAGTCGAGATCCGATTCGCCGATATCCATGTAGGCGGTGATCGACGGCAGCACGACGTCCGCAGCGACTCCTTCCCGCTGGGTGCTTTGCCCATTGGGGAGATAGAACTGCTGTATCGTCAGCTTGAGCGCCCCGTAGGGCTTGCCCGCAGGGGCACGGAACAGCATCTCGCCAATGTCCAGAAGTGTTTGCACCGTACCTTTTCCGTGGGTCTGCGGATCGCCCACCACCAAGCCTCGTTGGTAATCCTTGATCGCACCGGCGAAGATTTCGCTGGCGCTGGCGCTCATCTTGGAGGTCACCACCACCAGGGGACCGTCCCAGGCAACACCCCGCTCTTCATCCTCGTAGGGCTGTACCGCTCCACTGGGATCCTTCACCTGAACCACTGGCCCACGGTCGATGAAAAGCCCGGTGCAGTTGATGGCTTCGGTGAGCGACCCACCACCGTTTTTGGAGAGGTCGAGCACCACGGAGTCGACCCCTTTTTCCTTGAAGTCTTTCAAAATGTTTCGCACATCGCGCGTCGTGCTGCGATAG
>JBJSWM010000644.1:0-1662 GCA_046085865.1 Pirellulaceae bacterium | reverse complement strand
CGCCAGCCTGAGGGGTGACCTGCGCGAGGTTAGCAGTCGTGTCGGCATCGAATCGCTGCAGGATCCAGTTCATCCCACCCATCAGCACCTTCTCGAAGGTCGGGTTGGTCCAGACATCTTCGCGATGGCCCATCGAGGTGTAGAAGACACGCCCCTGCCCATGTTTGCGTATCCAGGTCGCTGGGTAGGCAGGGCGCTGGTAGTCGGCATCCTTCATCCCTTGCGTTTCCTGAACCAGGAGCACATGCATGTCGGGAGCAAAGTTCTTGAGCGAATACCATTCCTCGTGAAGATCAAAGTCTTCACGCACCCCCTCCAGTCCCTGGAACTGCTTGTCGACCACCCGCATGGTCGCTGTCTGTTGCTGACCGTGGCGAATGAACTCTCCGCCGATCATGGCGATGTAGGGATCGGGCATCTCCTGGCCCTTGGTTCGATCACCAGCGGTATGGAAGGTATCCGATGCGCAGTGAGCCCCCGCAAATCCTTTGCCAGCTGAGATCGCTTCCAGGAAGTTCATTTTGCCCTGCTTGGACATGGGAGGTTGGCGGTCGCCCCCCTCGGTAGTGAGGTCTTCGGTGGTGTAAAAAAAGAAGGCATCGAAATCGCGATAGTCCTTTTCGAAGACTCGGCCATCCTTGGTGCTCATCACCTCAAAACGGTGCTTCTTTCCGAATTCGGTCATCATCCGTTCGGCGAAGGAAGGAGCTTCGCCATCGCGTTTGACCACCGAGTGCTCGAAGCCAGCACTTCGATTGAAAAAGAGAATCTTTTTGGTGGGTTGGTCTGCCAAACTCATCTTGGAGGCCGCGACGCAAAAAGCGGCCGCCGCAGAGGTTTGCTGGATCCAGGTGCGTCTTGAGGTACAATGCGTCGTCATGTAGTGGCTCCTTGGAGTCAAAGGGGATTGGTTGCTAGGCGCGGCAAGCGGGTCGCACGGAAGTGTGACGGATTCACTTTTTCCTGCGGTCCTAGAGGGAGGGTGATCGAGTCGCTGGGATGAGCAAGCGATCCTTACCACCAGAGTCCGGCGACCTCGCCATCTTTATTATGACAGGAACAGCTCGCGCCATGGGAAGGCCCTACGTTCTCTCCAGGTTTCAGTTTACCGCTCTCCTTCTGGGAATCATCGGAACTGGGGTCGGTTGGGTCGGAATGATGTGGAACAGCATCGAGAAGCGTCCCGAAGCGATTCTAGATGGGGAGGTTCTGGTCGAGACGCGACCATGGACTCCTCCCAATCAGCCCGATGCGAACCCCCGTCTGCTTCCTTCGATCATCGTCACCAACCGAACCGGCGAGGTGTGGGAAAACGTATCGGTATCGATCAACAAGGCCTTTGTCCATTACCACTTTCAGCCGTTGGCACCCGGAGAGGCTCTCGTTGCACCACTGGAACGCTTTGTGACCAAAGGAGGCAATGTCAACTTCCGCCCAAGCACGCAGGAGGTTCGCCGTATCACCGTCTTTGCTCAGTTGCCATCCAACGAACGCGCGGTGCTCAACCGCGGCGTCGAAACCACCTCGACGGGTTGGTCTGTTAAGCCATGGTCAGGCGGAAGATAGAACCCGGGTAACCAACACGCATCAGGGAAACGCGGGAGCGACGGAAGGCGCGGCCGTCGTTTGGGGCCATGCATTGAGTTTCCCCTGAGCTGCCCC
>JBJSWM010000643.1:0-8655 GCA_046085865.1 Pirellulaceae bacterium | reverse complement strand
CGCAGGTTGACCGCCACGCTGGGCCGGACGGTCGAACCGATCGAGGTGCTGATCGATGCGCCTCCCGTCGGCTTGGAAGTCCAGTTCCGCCTGCCAGTGAGAATGAGGGATGGAAGCTACCGTCTGCTGGGCGATCTATCGCCTCTGGTTCAGGGACTCGCCACGCAGCAGTTCGACGACATCGTCAAAAGGGTGCGAGTTTTCGTCGCCCCGCAGTGGCGCGACGCGGTTGGACGTCTGCCGCTGGCTGAACTCCTGCATCAGGCCATTGCCGACATCAAGACCTGATGGCTGGTTCGGCATTTCCCCGCGATGCAGACGGCCCCCAAGCGGCCACTTGGTGCCATGGAGAACTTCCGAAAGCACCGACGCAATCCCGCAGTGGCTCGATATGACTCAGCCTTTTATCAGGTGCGATCCCACCAAGCCGATGTCGGAGGGATTTCCGCAAGCCTAAGGTCGAGCTGGGACGATCGTTTCCGGGGAAACCGTGGTTCTGGGGATCGCTCCCGGTGCCATGGTAGAACCGCCAAGTTCTGGGGAGCCGCCTGAGGAGCTGACCCAACCGCCATCGGTAACAATGTCTCCAGAGTAATCGCCATATCCCGCCGTCTGGGGGCAGGTAGCACAACCGTCGCCACCCGCCATCAAGGCAGGATCATTGCAGGGATCCTGGGGGCCGGGCATGCCGCCGCCAAGACCGCAACCTGGAGCAAAGCATGCGTCACCGCGTGTCAGGCAGGGGAGCCATCCCTTGCCGCATCCGGTGCTCATCGCAAGAAGTAGCAGTCCACCAACCGCAACCCGTTTCATGATCGATCGTCCTCTTGAGGAATTCCGCAAACCAAAAGTCATTTCCCTTTTTCGCCGCCGCACAAACGTAGGTTGCGATACGGAAGGTGCAAACCGAAAACTCTTTTTTTTCATCCCCTTTTTTCCACACCTCGATCTTCACGCATCGGTAAAACTTCAAGCAATCGAGAGATTTGGTGGTGGATGTTGACCCGTTTGGGAGCCATGGACAGGTGAACTCGATCATGACAGTTGCGACGAATGTGCGGTTGGTAGCGGCCAAGGGTGGCGACCGCCTCCAGGTGACCCGCAGGTCGATCCTGTTCGGCTTGGGTGCTTCACTGATGGCACGACCTGCCGTTGCCGCCCCCTGCCCTCCGACCGAGGTCTGGGAAGTCAGCACGCGCCATCTGGGCTGCTGTGTTCCCAAAGAGAACCCTGCGGCTCTCTGGGAGACTTACCGAAGTGAGGTAGGAGCCCCCTGGCAACAGGCCAATCTGCTGGAGTCGCTGCAAAGTCCAGTCGTTCCGGCTAACGCTAAGACGATCCTCTATGCCCACGGCAATTGGATGACCAGGGAGAATTCCAGAGGACGCATCTGGTACATCGCCCAACGGATCCGACAGCAGTACGACGGCCCCTTGCGACTGATCATGCTTTCATGGCCTTCGCAACGCGAACCCCACCCGGTGCGAGATATCCGGCAGAACGCTCAATGTGCGGACTCTCAAGCCTTTCATTTGGCCAGCTTGATGCTGCTATTCCCCTCCGGAGAGCCCCTGGGGGTGCTCGGGTTCTCCTTCGGCGGCCGCGTAGTGACTGCTGCCCTTCACCTAGTTTCCGGTGGCAAAGTGCAGCATGGGGAATTGTCGTGGTTGGATCCAAGCAGTCGTCCGCCCGCAAGGCAGTATCGCGTGGGGCTTGTTGCACCTGCGGTTGATCGCAGTTGGTTGTCGTCCAACGGCCGCCATCATCAGGCGATGCGTGACGTCGATCAGATGGTCAATCTCTACAACTCCCAAGACCCAGTGCTGCGAAGATTCCGTTTCATCGAGTCAGGGGGATCGATCGCAGCAGGTTTTTCAGGCTTTCTGCGTCAGCAAGGTGATGCGCCCAGCACGGGGCCGCTGGCAAGCCAGCAGCGGCTGCGGCAATTCGACTGCGGCGGTGCCATGGGGGTGACGCATGACGAGCGAAGCTATTACAGAGAGTGCCCCTGTTTCTCCGAAGTGGTACGCAACGTTCTTTGGCATGACGCCAGCCCTTCGATGGACGCTCCGGCACCATGACAAAGCAAGGATTGTCGACATCTGGAGAATCCTCCCACTGGGCGATGTGGGATGGCCAGTGGCTTTCGCAGGATCAAGTCCTGGTGCCCTTCGATGATCCTGGGTTGATGCATGGCGCCATCCTGGTGGAGAGGATAAGAACCTACCGCGGGATTCCCTTCCTGCAAGCATCGCACATCGCTCGAATGAAACACGGCGCACTCTACCTGGGTTGGAATTTTGAGAACCACTTGGCGGAACGGATCAAGCAGCTTCTGGAGAAAAATCGGCAGTGGGTCGCGACGCAGGGTGGAGATGTTGGAGTCGTTTTGCTGGGATTCCCGCCGACTCCCCAAGACTCCGATGCACGGATTCGGTTGCTATTGCACCTGACTCCCCTCCCCTGGCGCGATCTGTCGCGATGGTATCAACAAGGGCTGTCGCTTTGGTTCAGCGACATGAGGGCGACCGATCATGGTACATGGCCGGTGTGGCTCAAGTCGCGTAGTCGTCTCAATTACTACCATGCCGATCGGCAGGTCCATTTGGCCGGTAAAGACGGCGTCGCGTTACTGACCCAGGCCGACAGCATGGTTGCCGATACCTCGATCGCCAATCTGCTGGTATGCACCGAAGAGGGATCCTGGGTCACGCCCTCTTGGGGTGCTGGCGTGATCGGAATCACCCTACTTTGGATTTTGGAGCGATCGGGGGAGATGGGGCAAAGCATCTCGGTGGAACCAGTGAGCCGAAGGACCGTGGAGCGGGCGCGCGAGTTGTGGTTATGCGGCACAACGGCGGGCCTCTGTCACGTGTCGACTCTTCAAGGCAGGCGATGCCAACTCCCTGCCAAGGATAGCCGGATGTGGACATTTCGCCAGAATTGGTTTGATTGGGTCGGAACCGACTTTGTCGCCGACGCACTTCGCATCTCTGCTGGCTAAGCCATCCACGGAAGGCAATCACCCTGTTCAGGAAGACTTTTTGTGGGATGCGATGCACGACAAGTGGCGTGAAGGAGGGGAAGGATGAGCGACGCGAAGACTCGACCCACCGACCAATCGGTGGAAGCTTTTCTGTCTTCAGTGGAGGACCCAGCCAAGCAAGCGGACTGCCGTCAGATGGTATCGATCATGTCCAAAGTCACCAAAAGTTCCCCGGTCCTTTGGGGCGATAGCTTGGTTGGCTTTGGCGTCTATCATTACCGATACGCATCGGGCCATGAGGGAGACTGGCCGCTGACCGCATTTGCTCCGCGCAAGCGGGGGCTGGCAATCTACTTGAACTGCAGCCTGGAGTCGGAAGGGGAATTGCTGCAAAGACTAGGAAAGTTCAAGCATGGAAAATCCTGCCTGAACGTTCGGAGTCTGGAGGACATCGACCTGAAAGTTCTGGCGCAGCTGATTCGAAATTCCGTCAGCTCATTGAAGAAGCAGTATGGGAGCTGAAATGGCGTCTTACGTGCGGCGCGGGGCGGCCGGATCTTATTAGGCGACTGGCGCAAGACGCGTTGATTTCAAAACCGACCTGATCGCCGGCTCCCTGGCATCCGTTGATTCGTCAGTTTTAAAGGCTTGATTCATACTCGTCCCCAGCATCGCGGTACTCGTCCCCGATGCGATCCTCAAGTATCACAGTGGTTCGTTGGATTCGTCAAATCAGGATCGATTCGGTCCGCTTTGGATCCGATTTGCTACGCCGATTCCATCGATCGTCCATCGCATCGCAAACCGCAATGCATCGTCCATCGCAGCGCATTCCAATGCCGTTGCAAGGAGTCTAAGTCGTTGCATTGAGAATGCGAGCGATTGTTCTGTCGAGCCATTCGGTCAAACGATTCGATCGGAAGCCATGCGATCAAGGGCTTTTCTTGTCGAGGCAATGAGCGATCTGACGGACAGCTTGGCGCAGACGATTCTCGTTTTCGACCAAGGCCAGGCGCAGATACCCCTCTCCTGCAGGTCCGAACCCGCTACCTGGACTGACGGCAACATCTCCTTTTTCCAGGAGGTGCATAGCGAAGTCGATCGTGTTCATGCGGCTGGCCCATGGTTCGGGAACCTTAGCCCAGACGAACATCCCGGCCTTTGGAGGGATGGCTTCCCAACCCAGTCGATGGAGTCCATCGCAGAGCACGTTGCGGCGTCCTTGGTAGATCTGCGACTGCTTTTCAACCGATGCCTCGGTATCCCGCAGCGCGACGATCGCCGCGATTTGAATCGCCTGGAACATCCCGTAGTCATAGTAGCCTTTGATCGTCGCCAGACCGCGGATCATCTCGGAATTGCCAGCGCAGAAACCGACGCGCCAGCCTGCCATGTTGTATCCCTTGCTCATCGTCGTAAATTCCACACCCACCTCTTTGGCTCCCGGAGCGGCGAGGAAACTGGGGGGCTGGTAACCGTCGAAGGCAACGTCGGCGTAAGCGAAATCGCTGATCACCATGAATCCGTATCGCCGAGCCAATTTGACGACTTCGACAAAGAACTCAGGATGGACGGTCACGGTGGAAGGATTGTGCGGGTAGTTGATGATCAGTAGCTTAGGTCTGGGATGGAAGTGCTGGCAGGTGTAGGCGATGTTCGACAGGAACTTCTCCGAGTCAGCGACTTCCAGAGCGACGACGTTGCCGGCCGCCAGTGCAACTCCATACATGTGGACGGGGAAATAAGGAGATGGGATCATCGCCGTATCACCCGGCCCCATCAGGGAAAGGCACATGTGGCTGAAGCCTTCCTTGCTACCCAGGCAGACAATCGCCTCGGTTTCCGGGTCTAGCCGAACGCCATACTTGCGGAGGTACTTGCTGGTCAGTTCCCTGCGTAGATTCAGCAATCCATTGCTTTTGCTGTAGCCATGATTGCGTACATCGTTGGCCGCCTCCGTCAGCTTCTCGATGACGATCGGATCGGGCGGTTCGGAAGGGTTGCCCATACCTAGGTCGATGACATCCTGGCCTGCCCGCCGCTTCTGGTAGAGCAGATTGTTGATCCGTCCGAAAAGGTAGGGAGGCAAGCGATGGACGCGGGACGCGAACTCGACATGCACCGGGGGATCGGCACCCACTTCCGCATCGGAATCCGAACCTCTCATATCCATCGCAGCACCCGCTCTCACCAGTTTTGTGTTTCAGTCACCCCATCACCAGGATAAAGGGGAACCGTGGTTTTGGTCTAGAGATCTCCGCCCCGGTTTATTTTGCCACCAGTCGCTCGCGCATCGCCACAACTAGGTCAGCGGCTTGTTGGGCGTCGGATGCCATGGCGGTCAAATGCCCCATTTTTCTTCCGGCTATGGCTTTTTCCTTGCCGTACAGGTGCAACCAGCATACAGAGCTTTCCAAGCACCGGTTCCAAGCGGGGGGTTGTTCACCTTGCCACAGTTCGCCGAGAAGATTGGCCATCGCTGCAGGTTGCAAAAGCTGGGTATCTCCTAGAGGGAGATTGCAAATCGCGCGGACCTGTTGTTCAAACTGGCTGGTCAGGCAGGCATTGATGGTCAGGTGCCCCGAGTTGTGGGGGCGAGGGGCCAGTTCATTGACCATGACGGTACCGGACGAATCGATGAAGAATTCAACACAAAGGAGCCCTTCCAGGCTCAGTAGCTCGACCACCTTCAGCGCCATCTCCTGCGCCTCACCCGCTGCTTGGTTCCAGATGGTTGGAACAGGAGCCTGGGTGATGTCTAGGATGTGGTTTCGGTGAGTGTTCAGAAAAGTCGGATAGCAGGCAGTTTCCCCTGAGGGATTGCGAGCCACCAAGACGGAGACTTCTGCCGCAAGGTCGATCCGCTTTTCGGCGATCCACTGGTCACCTCCCATCGATTGGAGGACGGTATCCGCTTCGTCGATCGATTCGATCAGTCGCTGGCCTTTTCCGTCGTATCCCATGGTGGCGGTCTTGAGGATGAAAGGAGTCCCTAGCAGTTTGGCAGCTACCTTCATATCCTCCGGCTTTTGTACGGGATGAAAAGGCGTCACTTCGATTCCCGCCTGCTGAAGTGTCTGCTTTTCACGAATGCGATGTTGAGAAATCTCCAGTGCCCTTGCACCAGGGCGGACCGGTGCGAATCGGAGGGCTGTCTGCACCACCGACAGCGGGATGTTCTCTGACTCCAGCGTCACGCAGTCGACTCGTTTGGCGAAACGTTCCACGGCATCCAGGTCATCCCAGGGGGCGACCACTTCCCAGTCAGCTGCCTGGGAGGCTGGGCCTCCCGACTCCTGGCAGAACACGCCGACATGGTATCCCATGCGCTGTGCGGCGTGCGCGAACATACGTCCCAGCTGACCACCTCCCAGCACTCCCAGGGTGCTCCCCGGAAGAATTGTCTCTTGTGCCGAACTTGGGTGGGGGCTTGCCATCTTAGATCCTGTCTTCTTCCCATTCCGACTGTGCCATCACCTGCTCGGTCTGTTCCTTCTGAAACTGTTCGACCTTGGATCGCAGGGTCGCATCACCCAGTGCCAGGATCCTGGCGGCAAGAATCGCTGCGTTCTTCGCCCCAGCAGCTCCGATCGCCAGGGTGCCCACCGGAATCCCGCCCGGCATCTGAACGATGCTCAGCAGCGAATCGAGTCCCTGCAGCGTGCGGCTTTGAACAGGAACCCCGAGGACAGGCAGGGAGGTGCAGGAAGCGACCATGCCAGGCAGATGCGCCGCTCCTCCAGCTCCCGCAATCAAAACCTGGAGGCCGCGTTCGGCAGCGGTGGTGGCGTACTGAATCATCCAGTGCGGGGTGCGATGCGCTGAAACGACGCGCCGTTCGTAGTGGATGCCGAAGTGATCCAGCATGGCGCACGCTTCCCTCATCGTATCCCAGTCCGACCGGGATCCCATGATCACGCCAACCCTCGGGATTGGATTGGTTACCATCAGACAAACTCCTTAGGATGAGCGATTCGATCTGCGGTTCGTGCCATCGGTCTGCAATTGTCCGATCCGATCAGGCGAACGGCCAGTCGGCTGCCAGGGCGGTGCGTTGAGCTTCGATTACCTGTGCGATTCCGAGCTTTGCCAAAGCCAGCAGGTCGGCAAGCTGTTGATCATCGAAAGTCGCTTCCTCCCCTGTTCCCTGCAGTTCGATGAATCGCCTACTGCCGGTCATGACGACGTTCATGTCGACCTGGGCATCGACGTCCAGTTGGTAGTCGAGATCCAGCCTGGGGATTCCATCGCAGATGCCAACACTGATGGCGGCGACGGAGTCTTTCAGAGGGTAGGCGTCGCGTCCCACGTGGCCAAAGTCATTCTTCAAGGCATCGACCAGAGCGATCAAGGCACCACTGATGCTGGCGGTGCGTGTTCCGCCATCCGCTTGCAGCACATCGCAGTCGACGACCAGGGAGCGTTCGCCAAGTTTCTCCAAATCCGCAACCGCTCGTAGCGATCTGCCAATCAGACGCTGGATTTCCGTGGTCCGGCCATCGATCTTTCCTTGCCGTTCTCTAGCCTTCCGCGGCGAGGTGCTGCCAGGAAGCATATTGTACTCGGCCGTGATCCATCCTTTTCCCTTGCCTGCGAGCCAAGGTGGAACACTTGGTTCCAGCGATGCGGTGCACAGAACCACCGTCTGGCCGCTGCGATAGAGCACGCTTCCGGGGGCGGTGCGAGTGAATGATCGCTCGATTTCGATTGGGCGGATGACCTGTTGGGGCATGGACGGAGTGCCTTGAGGAGGGCGAGAGGGGAAGGACAGATCAGCCAGTTGCCGAATCGGGGAGGGGGCGCGCCAGCCAACCCATATGACGGCCGATCCAAAGCAGTAGACCTTTTTGGAGGTGCATCCGATTTCCGGCCTGAGCGATCACAAGACTGGCGGGGGAATCGATCACGTCGTCGGTGATTTCTTCTCCTCTGCGAGCCGGAAGGCAATGCATGACTCGGGCGGAACTTGGAGCTAGTTGCATCAGTTTGCGGTTGACCTGCAGTGGGGTGAACGCTTGGCGTCGAACCTGAGTCTCTGCCTCCTGGCCCATGCTGGTCCAAACGTCCGTGTAGACGAAGTCGGCCTCGCGGAGCGCTGCTTTAGGGTCTTCCGTCTGGACGAGGTCTGCTTGCGGCAAATGGCTTTTCAGCTCCTCGATCCAATCGGCATCGAGGAAGTAGTTGGCAGCGCCCAGGATACGGAACCGCATCCCTGCGCCGCAGGCTGCGACGGCCAGGGAACGGCAGACATTGTTGGCGTCGCCGATGAAGGTCACTTGCCGTCCGCGAAGGTCTTGGCCCAGCACCTCCTGCATGGTGAAAATGTCTGACAGCGCCTGGCAGGGATGCGACCTGTCGGTCAGTCCATTGACGACCGGCATCACATCGTAACTGGCAAGCTCGATCACCGTCTGGTGATCGAATGTGCGGCAGACGACGGCGTCGCAGTACTCGGCGAGAACACGGATGAAGTCTGAGACCGATTCCCGCGTCTGCCATCCTACATCCTGGCTTAAATAGATCGCGCTTCCTCCCAGTTGGACCATGCCGGCTTCAAAGCTCAAGCGCGTCCTTAGGCTAGGCTTCTCAAAAAGGAGCGCCAGGGATCGGCCAGCGAGCCATGGTGTGCGATCTCCTGACTGCCAGTTCCTCTTCAGCCAATGCGCAAG
>JBJSWM010000642.1:0-1792 GCA_046085865.1 Pirellulaceae bacterium | reverse complement strand
AATACTGCTGCTCCATTTCACCAAGCTCCATTCTGTGTCGGGGAGGGCTGATCTGTTATAGGCACGATCGGAACTGGGCGTTGCCGGTGATCAACTGGTGATCGACTGGTGATCGAGCCTCGATTTTCCATTGAGCGAGTCATTAGTCGACCCCATCATGGCGAAATGCCCCTCCTGCCGAGGGCACTCCGCGTCTAGTATAAAGAATCGATTGGCAAACGCGGCCGGGGTGGCCAATGGAACAGGAGCGGAGTGATGGAAAACTCGTTTGACGTCGTCGTGATCGGCAGCGGGCCTGGGGGCGAAGGTGCTGCGATGCAAGCGGCCAAAGGGGGGAAATCGGTCGCCGTGATCGAAGGGTATTCGCGCATTGGCGGCGGGTGCACTCACTGGGGCACGATCCCAAGCAAGGCGCTACGTTTTTCGATCTACACGGTGATGGAGGCGATGAATAACCCGATCCTCAAGGAGTTGGGGGTTAACGTCAGTCCGACTTTGATGCAGCTTCGAGCCAGCGCCAATTCGATTATCGCCAAGCAGGAGTCGATGCGGCAGGCGTTTTATCAGCGGAATGGAGTCCCGGTCCTGCACGGGCACGCTCGTTTCATCGATACGAACACTCTGGAACTGGATGGGGAGACGCGGGTTCGGGGGGAGTCGATCGTGATCGCCACAGGGGCAAGACCCTACCGCCCCGATGCAATCGATTTCCGCCATCCACGAATCTTCGACAGCGATACGATTCTCGGCATGACGGAAAAGCCTCACTCGATCACCATCTACGGGGCCGGTGTGATCGGCTGTGAGTACGCGTCGATGTTTCGGAACCTCGGCATCAAAGTCAATCTCATCAACACTCGCTCCAAGCTGTTGGAATTTCTCGATGACGAGATCATCGATGCTTTGGCGTATCACATGCGGGATTCAGGGATCCTGATTCGGCACAATGAGACATTCCAGAAGATCGAAGCGCGAGCCGATGGTGTCGTGCTGTCTCTGGAGAGTGGCAAGCAGGTAAAAACCGACGCTCTGCTGTGGGCCAACGGAAGAACCGGCAACACCGATCGACTTGGGCTGGAGGCGGTCGGCCTTCAGGCAGATAGTCGCGGGTGCCTGCAGGTCAATGAATTTTTTCAGACCAACGTCCCGTCGATCTATGCGGTGGGGGATGTGATTGGATTTCCATCGCTGGCCAGCGCCGCCTACATGCAAGGACGCGCCGCAGCGCAGCATCTTTGCGGGTGCACCCAGCACTGCCTCTCCCTAGCCGACATCCCCAATGGCATTTATACCAGCCCGGAAATCAGTTCGATCGGGAAAAGCGAACGGCAGCTGACCGAGGAGAAAATTCCCTACGAAGTCGGACATTCCCAGTTCAAGAGTCTCGCAAGAGCGCAAATCACCGGGCGTGCCATCGGCATGCTGAAAATCCTCTTCCACCGCGAGACCCTAGCGGTGCTAGGGGTTCATTGCTTTGGCCCCAACGCATCGGAGATCATCCATATCGGTCAGGCGATCATGAAACAGCCAGCACCGCACAACACGCTGGAGTACTTCATCAACACCACCTTCAACTACCCCACCATGGCGGAAGCCTATCGTGTCGCCGCGCTCAATGGCTACAACCGCCTATTCTAAGAGGCTCATCGAAGTTGACTCGGAATTCGAAATCAGCCAACGCCAATCGGTTTGCTAAGCATTTGTGACATTCTAAAGCCCATTAGAATGTCGGAAATCGCCATCGAGGGGGGAATTCGGCAAGGCGGGGAGAAGTGGATTGTTCGGGGTGCAA
>JBJSWM010000641.1:0-1016 GCA_046085865.1 Pirellulaceae bacterium | reverse complement strand
CCTACGGTTCCGAACCTTCGGCGCAGCAAATAGTGCAAGCCAGCTGGTTTGCCAGCGCCTTTCGCTTCCTTCTGCTCGCGCTGCTGTTGCTGGTTGCGGATCGCCTTCTGCGGGCACTTTTCGAACCGGTCGATATCGAGCAATTGGACGCTCCCTTGCCCCTTGCTGCCAGGGAGCTGAATCGCTGGATCGCATGGCCGAAGGAGACTGACAAAGCCGCTCCCGCATCGACTCACGGAGCCGACTTTGGGGTGCGAGAGGAGCCACCAGCGGACCAGTTAAGGTCCCACCGCAGTGGCATTTTCGCGGTCCGAGCGTGGAAAGCTGCAGGGCTTTTGTCTCTGCTGGCGGCCGGGCTACTGTTGACCGAGCGAATCGTCGATTTTCGGGTAGACCAGTCCAACCAGACAAAGCCCCCAGAGATCGACAGGTGGCGTGAGGCATTCGATTCCATGGGCTTCGAGGTAGTCGACTCCCTTCAGGCCAACCCACTGCGGGAACTCCATCAGCCACCCGATTGGATCGGGAGAAAGTCGATCCGCGCGAGGACGATCTGGATTGGCACGCGTTGGTCCACAAGCCAGCAAAGCCTCTGGGAAGATGAACCAAGCGATCGCAACTGGATTCGCCAATCGCGACAATGGAAACGACTGGAATCGAACGAACTTCAAGATCGGTCGCAGCCCCCTGAGACCTCGGGGAATCTAGTGCAGGGAGCTTGGAAGCAGACCAGCTACCGCGGGGTCATCGAAGGGTACCGATCGATCTGGACCAGCCTCCGAACCTCCGATGGCAAATGGAGAAATCCCTCTCGCGACCAGGACCTTGTTGGAAGTATTGCAGCGCGACTCAGAGAGCATCTTCTGACAAGGATGGTGAACCTTTGGTCCGACAGCAAGGGTCTTCATAACTTCCAAATGGCGGTCGATTCGGTAACACCCTTGACCCAGGTGCAACTGGAACAACTGGAGACAGTCTTTGTGAAGGTGAGACACGATTTGTTTTCGCTATCATCC
>JBJSWM010000640.1:0-914 GCA_046085865.1 Pirellulaceae bacterium | reverse complement strand
ACATGCCTCCGGACCAATGGCGCCTCTCCGCATCGGGATCGATTTTTCCAGGTGAGCCGGCAGGCTGGGACAGCCGTTGTTACTTGCCAACTTGGGGAAATGCCATTGGCAATCCGCCCATTTTGATACGATCGCGAATCTGCGCGATCGCTTCGGGTAGCTTGGCAACCGATTCGATCACCAAATCCGCACCCGCAGCGGCAAACCGTCGCTCGATCTCCTCCCGCCTTATCGCTCGCTGTGGGCCTGGCAACGCCGCAAGCTGATCGGCAGGCAATCCCATCTCATTCCCCGATTCGCTGACCGCAACGGTCCAGCAGCCTGCATGGGCTCCGGCGCGGATTCCCACCAGCGTGTCATCGACCACAACGGCTCCCCAGGCTGGAAAGCGATCCAATCGCTGAAGAGCCAGATGAATCATCCATGGCTTGGGGCGACCGGCAGGAACATCATCCGAGCAGATGCAGCAGTCGACTTCCAGGCCCTGCTGACGCGCGGAACTCAGCAATGGCTCCATCAGTGCCCGGGTGTAGCCGGTCGAGGAGCCGATGGCGAGTCCTTGTCGACGCAGTTCCCGCACCGCCTCGGCGGCCCCTTCGATCAGCCGATCGTGATGGGCCAGAGTCTCCAGTTGCAGCGGCAGGAATCGGCGGTAGAGTTCATCGATCTCCGAATCTCCTGGGACTCGACCATGCCGCTGTTTCCATGCCGATTCAACCGTGGGCATGCGGCAGATAGCGGCGATATGTTCGCGTTTGCCCATCCCCATCGGTTCCCGCGCCTGGGCGAGAGTCACCGGGATCCCCTGATGTTCGAAGATTTTCTGAAAAACGACGACGGGTGCAATACTTCCGGGATCGATCAGCGTCCCAGCCCAGTCGAAGAGAACCGAATGAAGTGGAGCAGAAGTCATG
>JBJSWM010000639.1:0-9465 GCA_046085865.1 Pirellulaceae bacterium | reverse complement strand
TTGGTTGGAATCGGCTTTCTCTCAGCGACGGCAGTTCCAGTCGTCTGCGGTGCGGATCGATCCCAAGGAGGCCAAGGAGACGGTGGTTCTGGAATTGCCGGTGCCACCCTCGGTTCGGCCCGATCAGCTTCGCGGGATTCGGATCCAGACGATCCCTCAGGCCGATCTTCCTGGTGGGGGTGCGGGAGCGGCTGGCGGCAACTTTGTTCTTTCCCGCGTGGCGGCATCTTGGGTGGCGTCCGATCGATCCTCCCAATCGCGCCCTGCGGTGCGGTATGTCCGCATCGAATTGCCAGGCAAGCAGCGCATTTTGTCGTTGGCGGAGGTGGAGCTGTTTTCGGATGGACGCAACATCGCCGTTGGTGGCAAGGCGACTCAGAGCAGCACCGACTTTGCGGGGCCTCCGGAGAAAGCGATCGATGGCACGACCGATGGTCGCTACGACGTTGGGTCGACTACCCACAGCGCTATCTCCGATGACCCATGGTGGGAATTGGAGCTGCCTGAAGCGAAGCCGATCGACTCGGTGGTGCTGCACAATCGTACCGACGGCAACATCTTCGATCGCCTGGATGGAGCTCAGATCCATCTGCTGGATGCGGAGCGGCAGGTGGTTTGGAGTCGATCGCAGCCCAAGGCGACTCGCGAACCGATGAAGCTGGTGGTGGAGAAGGAACGATCGATTGGGTTTGATCGCGCGTCGGCGGATTTTTCGCAGGAGGGATTTGGCCCTCAAGGGGTGCTCGACAACAACCCCGACAGCGGATGGGCGGTGGGGGGATCGATTCCCGGCCCACATCATATCGATCTGTTTTTTCCGGCGGTCGACCTGGGAGAGGATGCCGATGCGCTAAGGACGATCCGGCTTCGCCTGGAGTACCAGTCGAAACACACGCAGCACATTCTCGCCAGCTTTGAAGTGGCGTGGACCGACGCGCCGCATGGGGCGACTCGCAGCGAGATTCCGAGCGAGATGTTGGCGAGCCTGGAGAAGGAACCGGCTCAGCGAAGCGGGGAGGAGGAGTTGGCGTGGACGCAGCTCTACCAGCGCCGCTTTGCTCCTTCGCTGGCACCGCAGCGCAACCAGTTGGATCAGCTGGAAGCCAGTCTTGCGGCGCTGAAGCCGGCGACTAGCGTCCCGGTGCTTCGTGATCGGCCGCAGGGGCAGCGGCGTGAGACATTTGTTCATGTTCGCGGAAATTATCGAAGCAAGGGGGAGACGGTCACGGCGGGGTTGCCCGAGAGCTTTCCGCCGCTTCGCAGTGCCGAGGGACAGTCGCGAGCGCCAAGCAATCGTCTGGATCTGGTCGATTGGTTGATGCAACCGGAGAATCCCTTGACGGCGCGCGTGCATGCCAATCGCTTGTGGGAGTCGCTTTTTGGGCTGGGTCTGGTGCGGACCAGCGAAGATTTCGGATCGCAGGGAGATCCCCCAAGCCACCCCGAGCTGCTTGATTACCTGGCGTTGGAGACCCAACGCCTTGGGTGGGATACCAAGATGCTGCTGCACCGGATCGTCTGCAGCGCCACCTACCAGCAAGCTTCCTCTGCCTCGTCGGTGCAACTGGAAGCCGATCCGGACAACGTATGGCTGGGCCGAGGGCCTCGTTATCGGTTGACGGCAGAGCAGTTGAGGGACCAGGCCTTGGCCATCGCAGGGCTGCTGGCCAGGCAGATGTATGGGGAGCCGGTCAAGCCGCCGCAGCCGAAGATGGGATTATCGGCAGCTTTCGGAGGAGGCACTGACTGGGAGACTTCACCGGGAGCTGGCCGTTACCGTCGAGGACTTTACACCACTTGGCGTCGATCGAATCCCTACCCTTCGATGGCCACCTTCGATGCGCCCAACCGGGAGGTCTGCACCTTGAAGCGTGATCGCACCAATACACCGCTGCAGGCGCTGGTGACACTGAACGATCCGGTTTTTGTGGAGGCCGCGCAGGGGCTCGCTCGGCGAATGCTTCTTGAACCACCCGGCGAGGCGGCGATCGAACAAAGGATCGCGCACGGATTCCTGCTAGCGACCAGTCGACCGCCTAGCCAGAAGGAAGCGATGGTGCTCCATTCGCTCTGGCAAGAGGCGCAGCGCGGGCTCCTGGAGAACAAGGAAGATGCCATGCGGCTGGCGACCGATCCCATCGGTCCTCTGCCGGCTGGATTGGATCTGGTTGATGCGGCCGCGATGACCGCCGTGGCCAATGTGATCCTCAATTTGGACGAAGTGCTGATGACACGTTGATGACTCGATCAGACTGCTTGGCGACTCCTAGCGGCGCGCGGCGATCCTGTCCGCCTGCCCGCATCCGATCCACCGCAGAAAAGGTAGTTCCCCATGATGCATCCAGCGGACCAATGGCTGACCCTCCGCACGCGACGTTATTTTCTTCAGCAGGCGGCCGGTGGCCTAGGTGCCTTGGCGCTGCAGCAGTGCCTGGGTGGTTCGGCGAATGCTGCCAGCAGCGATCCGATGGCGCCCAAGCCGCCTCATTTCGCGCCTCGCGCCAAGCGGGTCATCTATCTGCACATGACCGGTTCGCCCCCCAATCTGGATCTTTTTGATTACAAGCCGGTGCTGGTGGAACGCAATGGCGAAGACTGTCCCGCATCGGTGTTGGAAGGCCGCGAGTTTGCGTTCACCACGGGAACGCCCAAGCTGCTGGGGACGGTGCAGAAGTTCCAGCGATGCGGCCAATCGGGGATCTGGTTGTCGTCGGCGATCCCCAACCTGCAGCGTGTGGCCGATCGGCTTTGCGTCGTCCACTCGATGCATACCGATCAGTTCAATCATGCGCCGGCCGAACTGATGCTCTACACCGGGTCCCCTCGCAGCGGCCGGCCTTCGTTCGGTTCCTGGGTGACGTATGGTTTGGGGTGTGAGTCGGATAACCTGCCGGCGTTCGTGGTGTTGATCAGCAGCGGGGTTCAGCCCAACGGCGGGAAGAGTTCGTTTGGCAGTGGTTTTTTGCCAAGCGTCTTCCAAGGAGTCCAGTGCCGGTCACAGGGAGACCCCGTTCTGTTCGTTTCCGATCCTGCTGGCATGGATCGCAATCTCCGCCGGAGCACGCTGGATGCCCTCCATCAGCTGAACCAGATTCAGGCCGAGTCGATGGGGCATCCGGAGACACAGACTCGTATCGCGCAGTACGAGCTGGCGTTCCGCATGCAGACGAGTGTTCCCGAGGTGATGGATATCTCCAGGGAGTCGGCCGCGACTTTGGAAGCCTATGGCGCGCAGCCGGGCGCATCGAGCCTAGCGAACAACTGCCTGCTAGCCCGGCGGTTGATCGAGTCGGGGGTGCGGTACGTTCAGCTGTTCGATTGGGGATGGGACTTCCATGGAACAGGCCCCGCCGAAGGGATCGGCGATGGGCTGACCAACAAGTGCAAGACGATGGACCGCCCTGTGGCGGCGTTGATCGAAGATCTCCATCAACGTGGATTGCTCGATGAGACACTGATTATTTGGGGAGGCGAGTTCGGGCGGACTCCGTTCCGAGAAGGAAGAACGTCCAAGGGGGATGTGCTGGGCCGAGACCACTACCCCGACTGCTTCACGATGTGGATGGCCGGTGGAGGGATGAAGGAAGGATTCGAGTACGGTGCCACCGATGACCTCGGTTTTGCGATCGTCGAGAACCCGGTTCATGTCCATGACCTTCAGGCCACTTGGCTCCGGGCCCTCGGATTCGACCATACCCGGCTGACCTACCGGTTCCAAGGCCGCGACTACCGGCTGACGGATATCCATGGGACGGTGGTGGAGCCGCTGCTGGGGTCGTAGCGAAAATTTTCTTGGGCTGGTAACGCCCCTTCTGCTTTTCTCTGATGCCATGGCGGATGCAATGGGTCGTTCGATGGCGCTTGGCTGACCGGCGGTTTAGGCCCCCCTGGCATGTTGACTGGGGCAGCAACCCGGCCGTTGCTCCCGAAGGCCGCTCGAAGGAGTGGTCGACCCTAGGTCGCGGGCGGCAGCGGAGCGCGGCTTCAGCACTGGCGTCTTCCAGTAGCTCCAGGGGGTCAGCCCGCGAGGTTTTGCAATTGAAACACTAGACGGGCTCGCTATACTGCGACAATACGTCATTTGTGACAAATTTCACAAAGTCCTTCGGGAGTTTCCTCTCGTGGCATCCTTTGAGCCGATATGGCTGTACTTGGTGGCGGTGATCGGCTTTGCCTTGATCAGTTTGGTGCTGCCGCATCTGATCGCCCCTCGCAAGCCGACGGCGGTCAAGCAGATGCCGTATGAGTCGGGGATGGATCCGGTGGAAGATGCTAGGCGTCCTCTGGAGATCCCATTTTATCTGCTGGCGATCGTGTTTCTGGTGATCGATGTGGAGTTGGTGTTGGTGCTCCCGTATGCCGTGGCCTTGGGTTCGGCGGAGGGAATTCCGATCGACCAGCGGCCGGCTGCTTTCGCGGTGATCACGGTGTTGGTAGCCACCTTGGTTTTGGCGTATCTCCTGATGGCCCGCAATGGAGTTTTTGCATGGCGACAGCGAATTCGCGACCGGGAATGAATCCCAAAGGTCTCAGCAAAGGTGGCGAGAGCGTCCTTTGGACAACGGTCGACGCTGCCGCCAATTGGGCTAGATCCAATAGCCTTTGGCCGATGCCGTTTGCAACGGCTTGCTGTGGTATCGAGTTGATGAGCAGTTCGGCCAGCCGTCACGATCTATCTCGTTTCGGCAGCGAGGTGATGCGTTTTTCTCCTCGGCAGTGCGATTTGTTGATCGTCGCAGGCCGGGTGGTGATGAAGATGCTTCCAGTCATGCAGCGGATTTGGTTGCAGATGCCTGAGCCGAAGTGGTGTATCTCGATGGGGGCCTGCGCCTGCAGCGGTGGTGTCTTTGATACCTACGCGGTGGTGCAGGGAATCGATCGATTCATTCCGGTCGACATGTACATTCCCGGTTGCCCTCCGCGGCCCGAGCAGTTGATTCGGGCGCTTTTGGATTTGCAGGAGAAGATTCGGCAGACCGGAACCTTGACGGGCAGTGAGTTCCGAGACCGCCGCAAGGCCGAAGGTCCTCCAAGATTTGATCGAAGTGAACTGGAGCGAATCCAGTTGCGGGACCCGTTGCCTGTTCATTCGATGACTTACGATCCCAAGCACTGACACGGCCAGAAGGGCGGACCAGAGAATGGAAGTCGATGCAGGAAAGCTTGCTCTTGATGCGATCGCCGGATCGCTTGGAGACAATCTGCAGGTATCTCAGTTTCGCGGCGAGTTGTGCTGGACTGTTCCTCGCGATTCGGTTTACTCGGTGCTGGAGCGACTGAGGGATGAGGCAGGGATGGCGATGCTGATCGACGTGACGGCAGTGGATCTGCTGGAGATGCCGGAGGCTGCCGACCGCTTTCGTGTTGTCTATCTGTTGCTGGATCCCGAGTCGGGGAGGCGACTGGAGGTGCGCACGTTGGTCAATGACCCCAATCCGCAGTTGCCGTCGGTCTTTTCGTTGTGGCGATCGGCCGACTGGTTGGAACGAGAAGTGTTCGACATGTTCGGGATCTCGTTTCCAGGACATCCCGATCTGCGGCGGCTTTTGTTGCCACCTGAATTCGTCTCCCACCCGCTTCGCAAGGACTATCCCCTTGCCGGTCGTGGGGAACGGCATAATTTCCCGGTTCTGACCCGGGCGGAAAGCTGAAGCGACAGGTTCATGCCATGCCACTGAAACTAGAAGAACTTCCCGGCAATCCATCGCAGCAGGAAGGTTTGTGGACACTGAATTTTGGTCCGCAGCATCCGGCGACTCACACCACGCTGCGTCTGATTTTGACGCTGGATGGAGAGACCGTTGTCGATGCGGTTCCGGACATTGGATTTCTGCACAGCGGTTTCGAGAAGCTGGGAGAGCATCTCGATTTAAACCAGTACGTCACCATCGTCGACCGAATGAATTACATTTCGCCGATCGCCAACGAGATATCATGGCACCACGCCTGCGAGAAGCTACTGGGGGTGGAGCTGACACCGAGGACGAAATATCTGCGGGTGATTTTGGCCGAGCTGATGAGAATCCACGACCACCTGCTGTGCATCGGCGCCTGCCTGCTGGATCTGGGTGGGGTTTCGGCGTTCATGTATCTGTTCCACGAGCGGGAGCGGATTTACGAGCTTTGTGAAGAGATTTCGGGCCAGCGGTTTCACTGCAGTTTCCTGCGGGTTGGTGGCTTGCTTTACGACGCGACCGATCCCTGGCTTGCCAACGTACGCAAGTTCATCGACCAGTTTCCAGGAACTCTCCGTGACGTCGACAGGTTGGTGTTGCGAAACCGGATTTTTCTGGAGCGGACTCAGGGGGTAGGGCTGCTCAGTCGAGACGAAGCGATCCAGGGGGGGGCGACCGGTCCGGTGGCGCGTGCCAGCGGCGTCGCGCGCGATCTGCGGCGCGACGAACCCTATCTAGCCTACGACGATTTCGACTTCGATGTCGTCTGCGCGGCGGAAGGAGATTGTTTCGCAAGATTCCATGTTCGGATGGAGGAGATGCGCCAGTCGCTGAAGATTCTCCATCAGGCGCTCGACCGACTTCCCGGTGGTCCGGTGTTCGCCGAGGGGATGGGGAAGGAAGCATTGCCGCAGAAGCGGGAGGTCTACACCAGCATCGAAGGCCTGATCCACCATTTCGAAGCGATCATGCCCAATCGGCAGCGACCTGTCCCGATGGAAAGTGTCTATGGTGCGACGGAGTCGCCCAATGGGGAACTTGGGTTTTACATCGTATCCGATGGTTCCTTTCGAGCCTACCGAGCGAGGACTCGGCCCCCCAGCTTGGTCCATTTTGCCCTCTTCCCTCAGTTGATCCGAGGCTGCATGCTCAGCGACGTCGTCGCGGTGCTTGGAAGCCTGAATATCATCGCCGCGGAGCTAGATCGATGACCGTTTTGTCTGATGCCATCCGCGGAAAAATCGTCGATGCCTGTGGTCGCTATCCCAGCAAGCAGGCGGTGACATTGCCTGCGTTGCACTGGGTGCAGCAGGAGCAGGGATGCGTCTCGAAGGAAGCGATCGAGGGGATCGCCGAGCTTTTGGATCTTTCGCCGGCGCAGGTCATCGACACGATGACGTTTTATGGATTTTTCAAAGACGAAAAGCATCCACTTGGTCGACGAAGGATCTGGGTTTGCCGGTCTCTTAGCTGCATGCTGCGCGGGGGAGATGGTCTGTTGGCCGAGGTCTGTCAGCGGCTTGGGGTGCAGCCTGGTCAGACCACCGCCGATGGTGGGGCGACGATCGAATTGGCTGAATGTCTGGGTGCTTGCGACGGGGCTCCCTGCATTCTGATCGATGACTCGCTGAGTCTTCATGCCACCGCCGACCAAGTGGTGCAGCTAGCCAAGGAGCCATCATGAGTCGATTCGAGCCGGTTTTGCTGAAGCGTTTGGGGATGGCAGACAGCACGAAGCTGAGCCATTACTTGGCGACGGGAGGCTATCAGGGGCTGCGCAAAGCGCTGGCGATGTCCCCTCAGGATGTCACTCAGCAGGTCATCCAGTCGAAGTTGCGTGGGCGCGGCGGCGCAGGCTTTTCGACCGGGTTGAAATGGACATTCCTCCCGAAGGAACGGACCAAGCCGGTCTATTTGTGCATCAATGGAGACGAGAGCGAACCGGGGACTTTCAACAACCGAGTCCTTCTGGAGTCGGATCCGCATCAGGTGCTGGAAGGGATTGTGATCTCGGGCTACGCGGTGGGTGCCTCCAAGGCCTTTCTCTATTTGCGATACGAGTATGGAGAGTGCTATCGGATCCTCGAGCGGGCAGTCGAGGAGATGTACGCACAAGGTTGGCTGGGATCGAATATTCAGGGATCGGGTTATTCCCTCGATATCCAACTGCATCGTGGAGCGGGCGCGTACATTTGCGGCGAAGAGACTGGTCTGATCGAGAGTCTTGAGGGGAAGCGAGCGTGGCCTCGCATCAAGCCGCCCTTCCCTGCGGTATCGGGTGCCTTTGGCTGCCCGACGATTGTCAACAACATCGAGACGATGGCGTGCGTCACCCACATCTTGGATCGTGGTCCTGAGTGGTTTCTTTCGATTGGCATCCCGGCCGATCCGAACAATCCTCGGGATAACGGAAGTCATGGACCGAAGCTCTATTGCATCAGCGGCCACGTGGAGAAGCCGGGGTTGGTGGAATTGCCGCTGGGGATCACCGCCAGGGAACTGATCGATCAGCATGCGGGAGGGGTTTGGAAGGGCAGGAAGGCCAAGGCGGTTGTCCCCGGGGGGATCAGCATGGGTTTCCTGTCGGCCGAGGAACTCGACATCCCTTTGGATTTCAACGGACCGGGACGCGCGGGTTGCCTGGGGCTTGGGACGGCGGCTGTCATTGTGATCGATGACCAGACCAGCATGGTCGACGTGCTCTACAACACCTGCCGTTTCTTCGCTCATGAATCGTGCGGCCAGTGCACACCATGCCGCGAGGGGACGGCTTGGTCGATGAAAATCCTGCAGCGGATTCGACGCGGGCAAGGATCGTTGGAGGACCTCCAGACGCTGGACGATATCAGCAAGACGATCGGGACCATTCCAGGTACGACCATCTGTGGTCTGGCGGACGGAGCGGCATGGCCGATCAAGAATGCGTTGAAGAAATTCCGGCCCGAGTTGGAAGAGTACATCCAGAGCGGGCGAAGCAGTACGGCCCCTGAAGCGCTACCGGCGCACCATTGAGCAGCGAATCGATTTTTGAACAACCGACGGATGCGGCGCTTTCCGGGGCCGCTCCTTTTGACGCAGAGGCAACGACGTGGCAACCGTCTACATCAACGACCAACCGGTGGAAGTCCCCGACGACAGCAACGCCATTCAAGCGGCGCAGGCGGCGGGGGTGGAAATCCCTCACTACTGCTGGCACCCAGAATTGACCGTGGTCGCCAGCTGCCGCATGTGTTTGGTGGAGGTGGGTGAACGGAAGGAGGATGGCCAGTTTGCGATGCAGCCCAAACTGGTCCCCGGCTGTCAGACGAAAGTCCGGCCGAATATGGCGATTCGCACTGCAACCCCCACCGTCCAGAACGCTCAGGCCCAGACACTGGAATACCTGCTGCTCAATCACCCACTCGACTGCTCGATCTGCGATCAGGCTGGTGAGTGCTACCTGCAGGATTACACCTACCGTTATGGTCGGGCAAAGAGCCGCCTGAACGAACCAAAGGTGCAGCGGCAGGACAAGTACCATATCGGCCAGCAACTTGCGCTTTTCACCGACCGCTGTGTGATGTGCACGCGTTGCGTTCGCTTCACGCGGGAGATCAGTGGCACATCGGAATTGCACGTGATCAGCCGTGGTAGCGTGGAGGAAATCGATGTCGCCGAGGGGCATCCATGCAACAACAAGCTGGCCGGAAACGTCGTCGACCTCTGCCCCGTAGGTGCCCTCTGTAGCAAGGATTTCCTTTACAAGCAGCGGGTCTGGTGGCTGAAGAGTCAGGATAGCGTCTGCAACCGA
>JBJSWM010000638.1:0-1432 GCA_046085865.1 Pirellulaceae bacterium | reverse complement strand
GATCGTTCGTCAGCACTCGATGACCCGTTCCAGTTGCGATTTGCCCTGCCAGTTGGCTTGGCAACGAACGGGTTACAGCCCACAGAAAAACTCGGCTAGACAACCAAGCAGATTCGTAATCGGGACTAGGCTCTCAATGGCTTCGTGCCTTCGTGGCTTCGCGTGAGCCAGGAGGGGAGTTGCTAGATGTCACAAGAAGTTCGCGCTGGACTTGGTCGCGATAGAGTCCAAAACTCCAAGCCAATGCAACGAATAGGTCTCTGCGGAGTGAAGATGGAGCCGCCGCTCACTTCTTCTCGAAAATTAGCAGGTAGTTTTCTTTCAAGATCCCGTCGACCTGGCCAACCTTCCGAAAGCCCGATTGCTCGACCTCCGATTCAAAGACCTCCTGCCCCGCCCGAACATGGCTCATCACCCAATCGGTGCTCTCCCCTTCGATTCGCTTGAAATCGATCATCACCACACGGCCACCGGATCTCAATGCGCGGTGGACCGACTGCATCGTCTTGATTGGGAATTCGAAGTGATGGTAGGTGTCGCAGATGAATACCAAGTCGACCGAATCGGCCGGCAGGTTCGAGCTTTCGGTCGATGCTTCCAAGGTGACTACCTGAGTCATTCCCTCTTCGCGACTGGTCTTGGCGATATGGTCGAGAAACGTTTTGGAGATATCGACGGCGATCACCGACCCCTTGGTACCGACTGCCTCAGCGAAAGCACGGGTGAAAAGCCCAGTTCCCGCACCAACATCCGCGACGCTCATCCCAGGCGTCACATGGCACGCCTCCAGAATCTCCTTCCGCTTGGCAAAGATCTCCCGGCTCTCCGTCTCAAATCGCTCCTGAAACTGCTTCAGGTCGGGATCCTTGAAGGTGTCGTTGACCCCAGGCCGCACCGATTTCTCCTGCGCGCCGGCCACCGATCCAACCGCTAACAGCAACCCCGCAAGCATGACTCTACAAAACCTCTGGCTCATCCGCTCATCCACTCACTTTCTTAACGCCAAACCGGCTCTCAATGCAACGCAATATCCCTGCCAGGTGCGGCTCGGTGATTTCGTAATAGACATGGCGCCCGTCGCGACGGCTATCGAGGAAACCACAACGCTGCATCAGCCGCAGATGCTCGGAGGCCATGGCGCTTGGGATGCCACAGGCCTCCGCAAGCTGACCGACCGAGTAGGCGCCCTGGCCCAGCATCTGCAGCATCCGCAACCGATGGGGATGCGCCAGGGTGCGAAGGCATTCGGCCGCCCCCTCAAGCGATTCCAGATCGGTTAGCTGAATCGTTTTCGACGCCATGAAAAAACTCCTCGGATTCCCCATCAGCCGCATGATATCGGAATATCGCGATATGTCAATAACAAATACGTCGCTCCCTAAGTTCAACGATCCTCCACGCCTTGCTCGGTAGGAGTTGGGTGAAAGTTGAT
>JBJSWM010000637.1:0-1769 GCA_046085865.1 Pirellulaceae bacterium | reverse complement strand
AAAGAAATCATGAGTGTTTAATTGGCGAGTTTTACTCCCAATAAGATGACGATCATCCCTGCAACCTGCATAAGAGTAATCGTTTCACCTGTACTGATTCCCCATGCGATGGCTACAAATGGAATACCATAGGTAACCATGGACGCGAAGACAGGTCCTGCTTAGTACCATCCCCTTGATTGCGAAACAGTTGCTGCCCACCCCAGCCGGTGACCAGGATGTCGGCAAAGCCGTCCTGGTCGTAGTCTCCGACGTTGACTCCAAAACTGTAACAGCGACTGGCCAGCGATCCCGCCTGATCGACCAGTCGCTCAAAGAATCCATCTCCCCGATTGCGATAGATCTGATGCTCCACCGGCACTACCTGGGGCTCCTTCGTCAGCTCTCCGCCCCCCGGAAAGAAAATGTCCTCATCTCCATCCCGGTCGTAATCGAGGATTCCTGGACCTCCGCCATTGGCTTCGATCATCGCGTAGAGAAACGCGTTCTCGCCGTTGCGGTAGACTGCATCGACACCATGATCTTTCCCTGCTGAACGCCATCGAATGGGCTGCTGCGCTTCGTCTGGAACGGAACCTTCTGTTGCAGCTTGCGAGCCCGAAGGTCTCGCCGCTGGCAGCGATCCGCTCGCAGCATTGCTGGCCGACTCGTGAGCAGCTTGGGCTTCTGCCGCTGGAACCTTGGGATTCGAGGAGTTCAAGCCAGAGGGCTGGCACCCGGAGAGCAGGACCCACACCAACCCCCAGCTCCAGATCCCCCTTTGCCCTGCCGTCATGCTTTTTCTGCCTTGTGTCTCTGACCTTGATAGCCGCTGGGATTACGAACCACTGCCGATCGGAGTAGGTGGGTTTGACTGCTCCTCCGATGGCGAAGGAGCCGCCATTCCACTTTGCGTCCTCTCCAACCATCGTTGGTGCAGCAGCGTGGCATCCATGTTGCGTTCTCGTCGATAGTAATCGACCAACAGGCGATGGACTTCGGGCTGAGCCACCTCCAGCCTCAGAGCGCTCAGCAACTGGGCGCTGCCTGCCTCCGGAGCCAAGTAGTACATCATCATGGCTCCCAGTTGCTGACGCACCTGCAGGTTGGCTGGATCTTGATCCAGCTGCGCAATCAGGCGGTTGATCGACTCTTGCTTGGCCTGGCTGGCCGATGCGATGGCGAATGACTTTTCGGAGGCTGAGGAATCCCCCAGTGACTGAAAGTTGCGGGCTTGCAGTTCGCGATACGGCGCCACCTCCGGCCATCTTCCGCACAGCTCTTCAAGCCACTTGGCCGCCTGCGAGTGTTCCCCTGCTTCGAATGCCGCTTGACTCTTTAAAAACAGCAGCGGTGCTTCGGAGACCGTTGCCTCCCCCACCTTGGATAGCGCTTCCAATGCCTCCTGGGACTTCCCCTGATTCATCAGGCAACGGGCCCATCCGGTGAGAACCTGAGCGTCGTCGGGACGTTGCTGCACCAGGACTCGAAATTGTTCTTCGGCCTCCGGCAATTTCGATTGTTCCACCAGCAGCTCGGCCAGCTTCAAACGGGCCTGGTGATAGCCGGGATCTTTTCCGACTGCTTGGAGAAACAAATCGGTGGCGGGAGCAATTTGATAGTCGACCGTTTTCAGCGCCGCCTCCCAGTAGTCGATCTTCGGGCTGCCCGGCTCCTGTTCACGCCAAAGATCCAGCAGTCGCTTGCCATCGCCAAGCCGCCAGGCGCCGATGTAGCATTTGAGGAACGGTTCGTAGACGGCCCCCTTATTCCTCCACCCGCGCTGCAGC
>JBJSWM010000636.1:0-1182 GCA_046085865.1 Pirellulaceae bacterium | reverse complement strand
CATGCCAAGGACCGCCAGAGCCGAAATCTGCCCACCCGATCAAGTCAACATCCTTCATATCACCCAGCGCTGCGTCCGACGCGCCTTCCTGACCGGGGAAGATCCCGTTTCTGGGTGCGACTATGGACATCGACGCCAGTGGATCCAGGATCGTTTGGAGTTCTTGGCTTCCTGCTTTGCCATTGATGTGCTTGCCTTTTCCACCCTCTCCAATCACGCCCACTGGATCGTGCGCAACCGTCCAGATCTGGTCTCCCAATGGTCTGACCGAGAGGCTGCCGTGCGATGGCTACAGGTCTTTCCCGGCCAGTCCCAGGGGCAGTGGTTGGGAGTCCCTACAGAAACCCAGGTCCAACAACTCCTGGAGGATCCAGAACGCCTTCGGAAGATCCGCAGTCGACTGAGTGATGTCTCTTGGTTCATGCGTGCATTAAGTGAACCGATTGCGCGTCGAGCCAACCGGGAGGACAATTGTACGGGGAGTTTCTGGGAAGGGCGTTTCAAGGCACAGCAGGTTGTCGATGAAGCGGGACTTCTGGCATGCGCCATGTATGTCGATTTGAACCAGGTGCGCGCAGGTCTGGCCAAGAGTCCAGAAGTCGGTTGCTTCAGTTCTGTTTACGAGAGAATCCTGGGAGAGCAGGGGCAGACGACCTGTTCCCAGGCACGCAAAGTCCGACCACTGACCCTGGAGGAGGTGGCTCAGGAGTTCCAGCGTGGTAAGGCATCCAGTCGCTGGGCCCGTATGCAGGCCAAGTTCCCGCCAATGACTCTGGAGATGCCACGAGGCGCGTGGTTGGCCCCACTGACGGTCACCAGTGCTCCAGCAGCGAATCGGCTGCCATCTGCCAGTGGTCTTCGCGCGAGTGACCAAGGGTTCCTGGAGATGTCGCTGGAGAGCTATCGGGAGTTGCTGGACTGGACCTGGAAGCAAGTGGATCGAACGAAGGCGGAGGCGCTTCCCGAGCGGTTGGCGCCGATCCTGGAGCGAGTAGGCCTGTGCAGCGAGAGATTCGGGGATTTGGTGTGGAATTTTCGCCGTTACTTCCGTGGCGATCGCGTGGGCCTCAGTCGCAGTCTCCGTCAGTCAGCGTCCCGAAGTGGTCGGCGTTGGCATCATGGCCAGCGCGCAGTGGAAGTCTGTTGCTTGGAAGCCACGTCCACTTGCTAGCTTAAGTTCGT
>JBJSWM010000635.1:0-1697 GCA_046085865.1 Pirellulaceae bacterium | reverse complement strand
TAACAGGAATATCCCCAGGAGCGTACGGATCACGGTAGACGTCGCCTAGAATATTGTTTTTGGTAGCGATCTGGCCGCCAGATGTCACATAAGTTGGATTTCCGACCAGTGTGGCGCCGTTACCTTCGACAATGACAGATTCGGTGAACTTTGCCAGCCACGCATGCGATCCACCTGGGACTGTCACCGCATCATCGACGTTGATATGGAGTCCGGACTGCACACGAATTGTATCGACGCCTGGATTGCTATTCGCTTGGTCGACAGCCCAAGCAAACGATCCGACGTCAGAGGCAGTGCCCCATACGGAACTGGTCACGTTGTAATCCGCCGCGTGTAAATGATGCGACAAGCAACTACCGAGCAACATCGCTGAGAACTTAAAGGAACCCCTAAGAAAGGCCCGATCAACATATCTACAGATCATCTTGGTCTATCTTTCTTTTGGTGACGTGCTCGACTTGAATGTGATTCGCATGGCTCGTTGGAATCAAGAGATCGTAACACACAGCAGTAGTCAGTCAATCCTAGGGAGGAAAATTTGGGTCCATCCGGCTTTATCGTGGGTAGAGGTCGAGACCGCCGCAGTAGAAAAAGATGGCGGTCTTGAAGTTTTCCCGGTTTCTGTAGCCACCCACTCGGCGCTTGATAGCCATGATCTTGCTGTTGATTCCTTCGGCCACCGCGTTGGTGATTCCGTGTGTGCAGTAGCTAACCACATTCGTCAGTCGCTCCTGAATGCTCTTGGCAACCTTCTTCAGCGGAATCAGCTTTGTATGGATCACCCGTTTGTACCAATCTTTGAAAAAGATGGTGGCCGAGGCTGCATCTTCATGATGCCAAAGGTCACGTAGCATTTCCTTGTAGGCCCAAGCCTTCCCGGTCTCGAGTTCCCGTGAATAGATCTCATCGAATCGTAGCCGCTGAGCATCCGTCAAATGCTCCTGACCGCTTAGCCATAAGTAGCGCGATCCAGAGAGACGGTTATCGCCCTCAGAGGAGAGCCTTCGATGCTCGCCTCGACGAACCTTGTCGACTGCCTCGCCGGCCATCTTCATGATGTGAAAGCGGTCGTGAACAATCTTCTCTTCTGCCAGGGGAATGTTCGCTTTGGCCGACGTTACGAAAGCGGCACTCATGTCCATCGCGATTGCCTGAACTCCCTCGATTTGATCTTCGGAAAGCTGCGAAAAGCACTGGTTTCCGCTGTCGATGGAGTTCCCGTCGGAGATTGCTTGAACCGTGCTTTTATCGATGTCATAGATCATGGTGATGTAGCTCTGACCCTTGCGAAAAGCCTTCTCGTCGATGCCGATACGTGGCATCACTTCTTGCGTCTTTCGCGATCTTCCCCGCGCCACGGCTTTCTCCAGGATGTGCCATGTCTCCTCCCAACTGGTTCTTAAGATTCCCTGGGCTCCTTTGATCGTTTGCGTTGCCTGAAGAAGATCGATGGCGAAGCGTTCAAAGAAAATTGTGAATCGACTTCCCTTTTCAGCCCAAGGGAGGATTGCGTTCTTGACGCCGTGCGTCGAAGAAACAAAAAGGTGTCAGGTACGAATGGCACTGCCGTGATTTTATCGGCGCGCAGGTTGAGCTTGGACTGAGGCGAGAGTTTTTGTAAACTTCGCCCAGCCAAGGTGATCTTTCGGTAATAAGCCAGCCTTGGTACTAAATTGAAGCCCTCCTTGGTTCAC
>JBJSWM010000634.1:0-1557 GCA_046085865.1 Pirellulaceae bacterium | reverse complement strand
TTCGCCAAGATCTGCCAGGCGATCGCGTACGCCCATGACCGCCATATCGTCCACCGAGACCTGAAGCCTCAAAATGTGATGGTCGGCGACTTGGGAACCGTCCAGGTGCTCGATTGGGGGCTCGCCAAGCGGATCAATCCTTTTCCGATCAAAAGTACGCAGCCACCACTACCCAGTTCGCCTGACTTGGAGATCGCCGCGGAGGATTCCGAGGCCGATTCCGACGACGAAGTTTCCGAGTGGCTGGTGGCTTCTTCCATGGTCGGATCAACCAGTAGCAACCAACTGACGCTCAACGGTTCGGTGATCGGAACGGTGGCTTACCTGTCGCCCGAGCAGGCAAGAGGCGACACGCTGCGAGTTGGCAAGGCAGCGGATGTTTTTTGTCTTGGCGGGATCCTGTGCGAGATTCTCACCGGTCATCCTCCTTACCTAGGAAACGATCAGAAGACCGTCATCCGGCAGGCAAGACGTGGCGAATTGGATGAGGCCCACGAACGGCTGAAGCAATGCAGCGCCGAGAAGTCTCTGATCGATCTAACGCGTCGTTGCCTCGCTTTCGATCCTTCAGCCCGTCCTCGCGATGCCGGAGAAATCACGGAAGCGGTCACCGCCTACCTGGAATCCGACCTGCGCCGTATCGAACGGGATCAGGTCCGCTTCTTCTCGCTCTCGCACGATCTATTCTGCGTCATTGGAAAGGATGGTTATCTTCGTCGTTGCGGTCCGAAACTGCTGCAGGTGACTGGATTGGACATGGAATCCCTGCAGTCGATTCCCTTCCATGAGCATCTCCATCCTGAGGATCGTCAAGAGCCATGGGGAGGGCTGGTGAAGATGCAGGATGGCCAGCCAGCTCAACGGTTCCGAAATCGATTGCGAGACCCCAACGGAAGCTTTCGATGGATGGAATGGGTGACGCTGGAACTGCCCGAAGAAAATGCTTACTACGCTGTCGGTCGCGACATCCACGGCTCCTCTGCTGTCGCTGCGATGGAAGAAGATCGTCGCTTCAGTCAACAGCGCATCGAAGCGATGATCGAAAGCGCGCTGGATGCCGTCATCATGATCGACCAACAAGGAGATGTCATCCAGTTCAATCCTTCCGCCGAAGCCATTTTCGGCTACTCTCGTCAGGAAGTCCTCAATCAATCGCTCGCCGATTTCATCATCCCCGAACGGTACCGCGAGGCTCATCGACGTGGTATGGCGCATTTCCTGGCGACCGGCGAAGGACCAGTGATCGGAAAGCGACTAGAGATCCAGGCGATTCGGAACGGAGGGGAGGAGTTTCCATGTGAACTGACCATCACGATGCAAAAACTTCCTTCAGGACAGCCTGTTTTCACCGCCTACCTTCGGGACCTCAGCGATCGTCAGCGCGACCAGTCCTGATTCGATAGAAACGCGACTGCCTGTGGCAGGGAGGCGTCCGGTACTTTTCGGAACGGCACTGTCTACGTCTACGTCTACGTCTACGTCTACTTCTACGTCTACGTCTACGTCTACGTCTACGTCTACGTCTACGTCTACGTCTACGTCTACGTCTACGTCTAC
>JBJSWM010000633.1:0-1239 GCA_046085865.1 Pirellulaceae bacterium | reverse complement strand
TCATTGTGGCGGAGGCTGCAGAGGCCGGAGCCGAATTCGCTGCTGCTGTCGCCATGGCAAATATCGCGACTGCCGGGTTGGGTTGATCGAGTCAACAGGCCATGGAGCGAATCGGAATTGGCAGCAGTTCGGCTATCTGCGCAGCGCGGCAAGCCATTGGCAGATGATGATTGGGTTGAGTCGATGGCTCGCCCTATGAACCTGGAATCAACCCTGCGTCCACGCGGCCAAAAACGCGTGCGATTTCCCCAAATAACCGATCAAAGAGGCCTGACTTCTTAGATTTTCGTTTCGTGAATTGAGCCATGGTGTTCCGCTAGCGCACATCAGGCCCAGAGGGCCGACATTTCCCATGCCGGTAGCGGCAGCCACCGCTTTCTAGCTGACCAATGAACTTCCTTTCTCTTGCCGCTCTCCCCAGTCGCGCAGCGATCGGGGGGAGGTAGGGAAAGAAGGCCTAATCGCCGTTCCGCGCTTGGTTCTGGTGTGTTCGCGATCGCGACGAAGGAGTCATTCCGATGACTCATAACCCGACGTCCGGTGAAGTCACCTCGTCCAACGCGCCACGCGATCGGCTCACACACCCTACAGGTCTCTTGTAGGGTGTGTGTAGCGGTCGGTGCAGACGAGTCATCATGGGGTGGCTGAACAGTGATCAAGATGTGGCGTGTTTGCCTTGAAGATATGACCGCAAACACACCAGAACCAGACCTCGATTCCAAACTGGTCGTCAGGTCCGGACAGCCGACATCGAATTGCCGTCTGCAACAAAGGTGTCAGGTACCGTTTTTGATACTTACCCTCCCCGTGGGAGGGTCGCGAGGAACGAGCGGGAAGGGCCTTCTTTTTTAGCTCCATCCATCGCGGACCATGCTGCATTAACGGGCGCTACTTGTCGCCCTCCCCGCTTCGTCGTTCCTCCTCAGCGACCCTCCCTGAGGGAGGGTGAAGGGTGTAGGCAACAAAGGTGTCAGGTACCGTTTTGTTACTTACCCTCCCCTTGGGAGGGTCGCGAGGAACGAGCGGGGAGGGCCTTCTTTTTTAGCTCCATCCATCGCGGACCATTCTGCGCCAACGGGCGCTACTTGTCGCCCTCCCCGCTTCGTCGTTCCTCCTCAGCGACCCTCCCTGAGGGAGGGTGAAGGGTGAAGGCAACAAAGGTGTCAGGTACCTTTTTTAATACTCACCCTCCCCTTGGGAGGGTCGCGAGGAACGAGCGGGGAGGGCCTTCTTTTACAG
>JBJSWM010000632.1:0-5585 GCA_046085865.1 Pirellulaceae bacterium | reverse complement strand
ACCAGCTTCAATCCCAACCGCTCCCAATTGCTCGATACCCACAAGGATATCGGACCGGTTAGCGAAGTATTCCAGCTGTCGCACCGTAGCCGCAGTGAATCGCTGATGCAAGAGTACGCCGGCCGCGCAGCCATCGGCCATGTGCGCTATGCCACCTGCGGCAAGGATGATCGCAGTTACGCACAGCCCTTCGAACGGCAGCATATCCACAAACACAAGTGGTTCAGTTTCTGCTTCAATGGCCAGCTGGCCAACTGGTCGCAGCTGAAAGACAAGCTACTTCGGGATGGCGAGCATCATTTGGCGCGCGATACCGATACCGAAATCATCATGCATGAGCTGGGTCGGGAATTGTCGCAGGCTCCTGCCGATCGATCGTTGATCGAACTGTTCTCCAAAGTGGCGCAAGGGTTCGATGGCGCCTATTCCCTGGCACTGCTCAACGCCAAAGGCGAAATGCTGCTGGCTCGCGATCCCCTCGGAATCAAACCACTTTGCTATGCCATCGAAGGACCGCTGTTTGCCGCTGCCAGCGAAAGCGTGGCGCTGCTAAATCTCCAGTTCGACAGGCAATCGATCCATTCGCTGCCTCCTGGACACGCGATCCTTGTAACCCCCGAGGGGATTCGAATCGAACGGTTCGCCGAACCTCGTTCCCCTGCCCACTGTTTCTTTGAATGGATCTATTTCGCCAACGTCGCCAGCACCCTGGATGACCGCAGCGTCTATTTGTCTCGCACGAGGCTCGGGGAACAACTGGCCAGCTTGGAAAAGCAGCAGGCCACCGTGCCCATCGACGAGGATACGATCGTCGTGCCAGTGCCCGACACCAGCAAGGCCGCTGCCGATGCCATGGCGTTCCATCTGGGAATTCCCTGCCGCGAAGGATTGATTCGCAATCGCTACAGCGGACGCACCTTCATCGAAGGTGGCCGCGCCCGCAAACTGAAAGCCTCCAGCAAGTACACACCGCTGCGGGAAGTGCTGGAAGGCAAACGGGTCTTTTTGGTCGAGGATTCCATCGTCCGCTCCACCACCATGAAAGTGCTGCTCAGCCGCATCCGTGAATTGGGAGGCGCCAAGGAGATCCATGTTCGCGTCGCCTGCCCTCCCATCATCGCCCCCTGCTTTTATGGCATCGACATGTCGACGATCGGGGAACTGTTTGCACCCAAGTTCCTCGAAGATGGCCTGCTGACCCAAGCCGGTCAGGAAGCGATGGCCAAGCAACTGGGCTGTGATTCGCTTCAGTATCTCCCCGTTTCGGCGATTTCCCGAGCGATCGACTTGCCGCCCGATCATCTCTGCCAAGCGTGCATCACCGGTGTCTATCCGACCCCCTATGGCCAAAGCCTCTACCAGATCGCCAGGGAGAACGAGCAAGCTGGTTGCCAAGTGGCTCGCACCTACGAAACCACCACCAGCTCAGCGATTTCCTGACGCAACCAACTTGGGTTGGGGCGGCCCACTGCGGCTCGACTTTTTGGCTTGGAAAGCCTCCGTAGAGGAGGATGGTCTTTTCCTCAGACTCCCAAACCCCTTATCCCACCTGGCATATCAGGTCGATCGCCCCTCGAACCGGATCGATTGTTCGCGTTGGCAACCTGGCAAAGAATTCCGCAACTACTTACTGCGCAAAGGTTTCCGCCTTCCCGGAAGAAACGGATTGGGGGTCTTTGTGGCGAAGCTATTGCCAAACTAGGCGGCTTGCGGCTAACGTTGAGCCTGTTGGAGAATCGAGAGGAGGAAACGGAGGGAACTTGGGTCCGGTAACGGGCTGGTGGTTCCCAGAAGATTCCTTCGCCCTGCACTGCTGCAAGGCTCACGTCTCCGACGACACGGTTGGAACCCTTTCGGTATGGATTCTGCCTCATCCAGGCGGCAAACGACGATTGAGCGTCTACGGCGATGCCGTCCGGCGATCTTGCCTTCGTTGCTGCTTTGCGACTTCACCAATCTCCAGCGGCAGATCGCCCAACTGGAAGAAGCTGGCTACCAGGCGCTTCATCTGGATGTGATGGATGGGCGATTCGTACCGAACTTCACCTACGGCATGACGATTGTCGAAGCGGTGCGACGGTGCACCCAGCTTCCTCTGGATGTCCATCTGATGATGGTGGACCCCCTCCCCTTCATTCCCGCTTTTGTCGATGCGGGAGCCGACATGCTGACGGTGCACATCGAAGCGATTCGGGCGGTCGATGCCTCTGCGTCTCTTGATGAGACGCTTCGGGAGATCGCTCGTTGCGATTGTGGAGTCGGGATCGCGATCAACCCGTCGACTCCCTTTGAGTCGATCGACGGTTGTTTGGGGTTGGTCGATCTGGTGTTGGTGATGAGCGTACAGGCGGGGTTTGGGGGTCAGGCGTTTCAGCCGGTGGCCCTCGAGCGGTTGTCGGCGCTTCGTCGGCGGCTGGGATCAGAAATCCTGCTGGAGGTTGATGGTGGGGTGCATGAAGCCACAGCGGGGCCTTGCGTTCAGGCAGGGGCCGATCTGCTAGTGGCCGGTTCGGCGATTTTTCGCCAAACCGATTACGGGATAGCTCATGAGCAGTTGCAGCGTGCAATGGCGGTTGTCTCGTAGACTTTTCGGCATGAGATCATGTTTCGCATTGTATTAGTTCGACCCGGCGCCACTTCCTTGGACGAACAGCGCCGCATCAAAGGTTCACTCGATATTCCACTGAGCCCGATCGGTTCCGACCAAGCGAAAAAGCTGGCGGATGACTTGGCGGGAATGCAATTCGATGTCGTGTACAGCGCACCGTGCGAGTCGGCGGTGCAGACGGCCAGGATGTTGGCCGATCGAAGCAAATCGAAGGTGCGTGTCGTCGACGCGCTGCGAAATCTCGATCATGGCCTCTGGCAGGGCAAGCTGATCGATGAAGTCCGCAAGCACCAGCCGAAAGTCTATCGGCAATTTCAGGACGATCCGGAATCGATCTGTCCCCCGGGAGGGGAAACGGTCGAACAGGCCAAACAGCGAGTCCGGAAGACGCTCAATCGCTGGATCCACAAACACGATGCCAGCATCGTCGCCATCGTTGTCCCCGAACCGCTCGCCAGCATCATCAAGGAGATGCTGGGTTGCGATGAAATCGGTGACCTATGGCAGGCCGAATGCGATCGTGGTCAGTGGGAAATCGTCCAAGGTGATCCACACGTTCTGGATACGCAGGCCGCCACCTGAACACCGTAGCCTTTTTCCGATCGGGATGATCTGTGCCATGACAACCACCTCCACCAACTCCGACTCAGCAAATGCTGCCGCTGGTGCCAAGCGAGGCATCCCCGAGGGTCTGTGGATCAAATGCCCCGGTTGCAGTGAGATGATCTATCGGAAGCAGGCCGAACAGCAACTCAACGTCTGCCCTTTGTGCCGATACCATCTCTACGTCTCAGCCCCGATGCGCATCGCACAGCTGCTGGACGAAGGTACCTTTGAACCGCTCAACGAACACCTCCTTCCCGCCGATCCACTCTCCTTTTCCGACAGCAAGCGGTACGCTGAGCGGCTGGTGAGCGAGCAGAAGAGAACGGGGCTGACCGATGCGGCGCTGACAGGCACCGGCATGATCCGGGCTCGCCGCGTCGCCATCGGCGTCACCGACTCGGCCTTCATCATGGGAAGTATGGGGTCGGTGGTTGGCGAACGGTTGACGCGGCTGATCGAAGTGGCGATCCAGCAGGATCTGCCCCTGATCATCGTCAGCGGATCGGGCGGCGGCGCGCGGATGCACGAAGGAATCCTATCGCTGATGCAGATGGCCAAGGTCTCAGCTGCCCTGGCCCGATATCACTCGCAGGGCGGTCTGTTTATCAGCGTCCTGACCAATCCCACGATGGGTGGTGTGGCTGCCAGCTTCGCGTCGCTGGGGGATCTGGTGTTCGCCGAGCCACGGGCTCTGATCGGGTTTGCTGGTCCACGAACGATCAAAGCGACGATCAAGATGGAACTGCCTGCCGGCTTCCAGACCAGCGAGTTCCTTCTGGAACATGGCTACATCGATCGGATTGTCGACCGCAGCAAACTGAAGTCCGAAATCGCGCAGGCCATCGACTACTGCGGGAAACTCTGATTGTCCCTGAGCGGTCCAACGGTCCGTTTTTGCCAATCGCCCCTTTTCATCGATCCAACGCCACTAGGTCGAACGTTTTCAATTTCCAAATCGCTGCTCTTCAGTGATAATGGGGGGGAAGGATTGGTTCGGCCTTCATGCTTCCATTCCGATAGGCCGCAGCAGGTTGGACGGTGGATTGATGGGCATCTTCGACGCATTTCGAAAAATGTTTGGCGGATCCCAGACGCGGGTCGACGTCGAGCAGCGTTTTGAGCTGCTGCGTTCGGCGGTGTCGGGAACGATGAGCAACTTTTTTGCGGCGAGGGACCGAGCCAACGGCGGGAAGATTGTCGGCGTTAAGCTGTGCGACGTCGAGAAGGTTGAATTCTTCGAAGGGCGATTCAAAGGGCTCAACAAGCCCAGCGAAGGTGAAATCGCCATCAAGATGAAGCACCCCAATGTGGTGGTCACCTACGAGCATGGGCTGACCACCAAGAGCCAGCCTTACCTGGTGATGGAGTTCATCGATGGCCCTGGGTTGCAGCAGGTGATCTACGCCCGCGAGGAGCAGCGGCTGCAAGGAAAGCGGTTGTCGCTGATCCGGCAAATGGCTGATGCTCTAGCCTACGTCCACAAGTCTGGCTACATCCACCGCGATATCTGCCCCCGCAACTTCATCTGCGACGAATCGCTCGACCTGATCAAGCTGATCGACTTTGGACTGACGCTTCCTGCCACCAAAGAGTTCATGCAGCCTGGCAATCGAACTGGAACGCCCTTGTACATGGCGCCCGAGGTGATTCGTCGTCGCCCCACCGACCAGCGGGTCGACATCTTTTCCTTCGGCGTGACCTGCTACCAGTTGCTGACCTTCGAACTGCCGTGGCCGGTCGCAGAGACCACTGGCATGGCGGCGCTGCATCATGACACCTCAGCCCCCACCGACATCTTCAAGTACCGTCCCAACCTCCATCCCCAGTTGGCCGCCACCGTCATGCAGGCGATGCAACCCAATCCGGCTCAACGGACACCCGACATGGATACCATGGTGCGCCAATTGCGCCAGATTCCCTCCGAAGATGTCTGAAAAATCGAATCGACAAGGCGTTTCCCAGCACCCGCTTTTGGCCTCTTGCGGCAAGTCATCCGCTCAATCTCGCCTGTCCTTTGAATACTCGCTCACCCTCCGAGAAGGAATGATAAAGCCATGCGACTCTTGATCCAATCCGTCAGCCTTCTCGCCTTCTTATCGATAGCAGGCTGTGACCAATTGGCATCCTCTTCATCGGTGATCGCCGACCTCAACCGGATGACCTCCAGCGGATATCGACTGGAACGTGTATTTCTTCCGCTGAAGATCGCTCTTCCCGTCGAAGTGACCCATGCCGGTGACGGCAGTGATCGACTATTCATCGTCGATCAAAAAGGGATCATCCATGTCGCTGAAAATAATCGGTCGATAGAGAAAGCAGATGTTTTTTAGGATGGAAAGCGAGCCCAAGCAGCCCTTGTTCGTTGTAGCTG
>JBJSWM010000631.1:0-5438 GCA_046085865.1 Pirellulaceae bacterium | reverse complement strand
TGTGCTGGGAATTGTCGATGAAAGAGGGCGAAAACAGGATGGATCGGGCCATTCTGTCGCCCCACGGCTTCACAACCTCACCACGCTCGAATTGCAGCCCAACGCAGCGGTACGCAGTGAGCCGTCCGGTGGTGTTCCATGACCGTTTCGAGTCGCGGCGGTGGCGCAATCGCAACCGACAACAATCGTAGATCGACACGATGAAAGCGATTCTTCGGTTCCCATGTTGGAAACCAAAGAGTGACCCATCACGTTCTAGGGCCGCTCCTCCAACCCTTCCTGCTGCTCTTCTTCCATCGCCCCTTCAGAAAGGGCTTCAATCAAAAGCGATTCATTGAAGACCTGATCGCTCTTGGGCTGCTCCGGATCTGCGGCGATGGTCAGCGTCTGGGTAGCGCGCAGCTCCCCGTCGATCACCAAGGTGACTCGGTAATCGCCATTGGCCAGCGCCGGTCCGACTCGATTGCCGCCGCCCGTTGGGCGATTGCCTGTGCGAGCCCCACTACCGCCGCCTCCCGTCTGACGGCGCATGTTCCAGGAGAGCCGATGGAGCCCGGCGGCGGCAGGACCATCCAGGCTGGCGATTCGTCGACCAGCGACGTCGTGGATTTCGATCTTGCAGTCGCCAACGTCCCCGGCCAACGCGTAGAAAATCTGCGCGTCACTGGTTGGATTCTGTCCGATGAATCGCCGTGTCCCAGAACTGCCCGCTTCGGGCTTCCGCTGCCAGCGAATCACCTGGTTGGGCTTGTAGAGGTAGGCGGCTTCCTTGACTCGCTGGGGAGTCATCTGTCGAATCGGCGTCACATCCAGCACCCAGATGCTGCGGCCGTGTGTGGCGACGATGATCTCGCCCGACGTCGGATGCTGCGCGATCTCGTGGATCGCCACATGCGGCAGATTGCTGTGCATCCGCGTCCAGGACTCTCCACGATCGATCGACACCCAGATCCCCATTTCCAGACCCGCATAAAGAATATCGGGGTTGGTCCGATCCTCCCGCACCACCCAGGCCGATCCGGCGGTGGGAGGAATTTTGTCGCTGATCGACTTCCAGGTCCGCCCAAAGTTCTCGGTCACCAGGATGTAGGGTTTGGTGTCATCGGCGCGGTGGCCGTCGATCGTCACATAGCAGCGACCATCGGCAACGCGACTGGCTTCCAGGGAGCTGACCCACATCGGCTTGGGGAGGAGGTCTTTCAGCGACTTGCCGTCGGCCACATCCGCAGCCTGCGGTGCGTCACCACTTTTGCTGGTCCGCTTGGCAGTGAAAGGAACCTGAAACCTTCCCTGCCCGATATCCAGCTGACCTTCCATCGATTCCCCATCGATTTTGCCTTCGATGGCGATCGTCGCTGCGCTGGTCTGCACCTCGGCCGACAGTTGGCCGCTTTGGGGGTCCAGTTGGACTCGTTCCATCGTGCCATCCGACTGGCTGGACCGGAACGACCCAGTCAGCTTGTTTTCCTTATTGAGCCGGAAGATGAGGGTGAACTTGTTGCGATCGGGAGGCATGGGGCCACCGGTGAACTGTCCTTCCCAATAGCCGACGATCCGGTCGGCCACTGCGCGATCGGATGCGGCGTCCGCCTTCTCCTCCGGAGCGGGTTCTTCGGTGGCCGGTGGTTTGTCCTGCGCATTGGCAGGTTTCTCGCTGGTCCCTTCACCCGTCGCTGCTTTCTCTGGGGACTCTTTCTTCTCCTCCGGATCGGCTTTGGCAGGCGGTGCCAGCTTCTCGGGTTCCTTCCAAAGATCGATCCAGGTCGTTCCACCGTCCTTGGTGACCCACAGCATGCCATCGGTGGTCCCTGCATAAAGGACCCGTTCGTCCTGGGGTGATTCGGCCAGGGCGCTGCCGGTGCCCTGCGGATCGCGAGTCAGCTCAGGCGAAATCTGCTTGATCCCATCTCCCTTCTTCACCGACCGGAAGACGTGATTACCTGCTGAGTAGTAGATCTCCGGGTTGTGGAAGCTTAGCAGGAATGGAGTTTTCCAATTGAAACGGTACTGAGTCCCCTCGGGAGGTCTCGGCCTCATGAATCCCCGTTCGCCAGTGCGAAGGTTGATCCTTCCCGAGCCGCCATTTTGGCTCTCATAGTAGATCTGGTCGGGATCCTCGGGATCGACGGCACAAACAAATCCATCCCCGCCGCCGATGCTCATCCAGTCCGAGTTGACCGGACCGGGATTGTTGGCAACGCGGTTGGGTCCGCCCCAGCTACCGTTGTCCTGAAGGCCCCCGTACACCTTGTAGTTGGGATCGCTACTGACGGCGACATGATAGAACTGCCCGATCGCGATGTGGTTGTGGTGATCCCAGTTCTTCCCCTGATCGTAGGTGGCATAGATGCCGCCATCGTTACCCAGCAGGACGTGCCGGCCGTCGCGAGGGTCGATCCAAAGGGCGTGATGATCGACGTGCACGTCGTCTCCATGCCCATCATCGGTGAAGGTCTTGCCACCGTCCGAGCTTTTGTAGAGCGAGGTGCCGAGGACCCAGAGTTGGTCGGAGTTGGATGGATCGACGCGAATTTGGCTGTAGTACATCGGGCGGGGATTGAGCGAGTTGACGCGACGCCAGTGGGTGCCGCCATCATCGCTCCGATAGACCCCACCATACTCGTGCGACTGAGCCCCCTGCTGATCCTGCATGTTCGGGTTCTGGCCACCGAGGCTTTGAGCGAAGGGGCTGCCGCGGCGATCGACCGATTCATCTGGGTCGACATAGCCCTCGGCAGGTTTCGTCTTGGCAGCGGCGATCTCCGCTAGCTCCGGGCGAAGTTCCATCGTCAGCGAAAGCGGCACCAGCTTTCCAGCGCGAGCCACCTCCAGGGCGACCTGCTGCTGAGCCGGGATCTTGCGCATCGCCTCGAGAAACTGCGAGTAGCTCAGGACCGGTTCCCCGGCGACTCGCACGACCGTATCCCCAACCTCCAGCCCTCCGCGCTGCGCTGGGCCGTCTTTGGTGACCTCGGTGATCTTCGCCCCCGTGTCTGCATCGGTGCCTCGCAGTCCGGCGTAGGAGGCATCGATGGGCCATTGGCCGATGCGACTGGTTTCGATGATGGCGTAGACGGTGGAGGGATCTTTGCGCGAGTACTGCAGTCCAATCCTTCCCATCGGATTGCTGGGCAGCCCGTCGATCAGCTTCTCCCAGTTTGCACCGCCATCGGTGGTCCGGTAGATACCGGAGCCGGGACCATACTTCTGGGCCGGGGCATTTCCATCGAATCCGTCCCGGCGCCGCTGATAGGTGGCCACCAGCAACGTCTGAGGGTCAGCAGGATGCATTTGCACGTCGATCACACCAGTTTGATCGTCGATCGCGAGGACCTGCGTCCAGGTGGCACCGGCATCGGTCGTCTTGAACAATCCCCGTTCGGGATTGTCTCCCCACAACCTCCCCAAGGCTCCTACATAGGCGACATTTGGATCGGTTGGGTGCAGTGCCATGCGACCGATCTGGAATGTCTTGGAGAGCCCCACATTCTTCCATGTGGCGCCTCCGTCGGTGGAGCGATAGACTCCGTCACCCCAGGAGGAGCTGTTGCGGGGATTGCCTTCCCCAGTTCCCACCCACAGGATGTTCGGGTCGCCCTGAAACACCTGCACGTCGCCGATCGAGATCGAACCTTCCTGCTGGAACTGGAAGGTGAAGGAGACGCCGTTGTTGATTGTCTTGAGCAGACCGCCAGAGGCGGAAGCGGCCCACCACTGCGTTGGATCTTTTTCATACACCGCCAGCGCCGTAATCCGGCCGCTCATATTGGCCGGACCGATCGAACGCCACTGGAGCGATTCGATCCATTTTTCAGGCAGAGAAACAGCCTGGGTGTTCTGGCCGGCGCCACCAGCCCTCGCTCCATTGCCGCGCCCCGCACCGCCGCGCCCCTGACCACCACGTCTGGGACCACGCACCGCCCCTTCTGGAGGACCAAGGCGTTCCCCCCCCGACGACTCCCCGCCACCCTGAGGCCTCGTTTCACCAGTCGATGGCTGCTCCGACTGGGTGGCTTGTGCCATCAAAGCGGATTCAATCGCGGGAACCCCCGAAGCCAGCAGGCTGAGAGACAAGAGCAGCGAGGTATGAATCCAGCGCATCGATCAACTCCCATGCAAAAACGTGTCGTCCAAGGCGTGCGATGACAGAAACTTGATTGTAATTCGATCTCTCCCAGGTTTCGCTCTTTCGGCTGGCGATCCTGAGGCAGTTTTCCTGCCGAGGGGCTGCTGGGTGAGGCGAGAGCGTCGGGAAGGAGTGGGCTGTTAGGAGGCAGCGACCGCCAGAGAGGGAGGCAGATCCGGTGGAAGGAGAGGGACCTGCTGGGATGGAGTCCTGGAACGCCATCGGTTGGCTGCTAACCTACCAAGACGCGAAGGCTGATTGGACTGCGCCTTCGTCGAATCCTCAAAGCAGGTTGCTGGGAGGCAGGCGATCCAATTGGCGACGGCTCACTGGGAAGCGGCTTCCAATTGAGCGGGGGAGAGCTGCACGTTGGAGGCAACCGACTGGACATCGTCATGATCTTCCAGTTGCTCCAGCAACTTCAAGATCGACTTGGCGGTGTCGTCATCGACTTCCACGGTGCTGCTGGGCATGCGGGTGAGCTCCTTGATGTCGACGGGGATCCCAGCCGCTTCCAGCGCCTCGTGGACCGCCGTGTAGGCATCGGTCGGGCAGGTGATCTCGTACTGTTCTTCGTTTTCGGTGAGATCTTCGGCCCCTGCTTCCAGAGCCACTTCCATCAGTCGATCCATATCGACAGCCGACTTCTTGACGGTGATCCAACCTTTGCGTTCGAACAGGTAGGCGACGCAGTTGGTCGAACCCAGTTTGCCATTGTAGGTATCGAAGATCTTTCGAACTTCTGAGGCGGTTCGATTGCGATTGTCGGTCATGATATCGCACAGAACGGCGACGCCACCTGGACCGTACCCTTCGTAGAGGATCTCTTCGACATCCCCGCCATCCAGCTCCCCAGTTCCCTTCTTGATGGCGCGATCGATGTTATCTCGGGGCACGCTGGCTGCGCGGGCATCGAGGATGGCTGTCCGCAGACGGATATTGGCAGAAGGATCGCCACCTCCCAATTTTGCGGCCACGATGATCGCTTTCGACAGCTTGCTCCACAGCTTACTTCTCTTGCTGTCGACGAGAGCTTTGCGATGCTTGATATTCGCCCACTGGGAATGGCCAGCCATGTTCGTGAAAACCTCTTGAGCGTACCTGGGTGGACCTGAGACCAGCGGGATGGTGCACGTCGATCCAAACCGCTAGCAGATCAGCGATGGGATTACTTCGGTTTCTTTTTGGTGATCTTCTTGGAATCGGATTTGGGAGCGCTGCTTTTCCCGGAAGCTTTTCCGTCCGAAGGCTTCTTGGAGACCATTTTACTGCGGGGTGGGGCAGGGGGAGGAGTGCCTGGCTTCTTGTTGCC
>JBJSWM010000630.1:0-694 GCA_046085865.1 Pirellulaceae bacterium | reverse complement strand
AGATGACTGGCTCCGATCACCTGCGGATCGCCCAGTACCTGATCCAGCAAGCCCAGCAGTCGGGGCCGGGCGAAGTCGATTGGGATCGCTTTGAAAAGTCCTGCAGCATCGCCCAGCAGCTTTTGGCCGAAGCAAACGATTCTATCCCCACCTGGAACATCGATTTGCTGCGGTTGTCGGCTATCGCTCTTCGGGGAAAGTCGGTTTCTCCCGATGTGCTTCAGGCAACTCTTGTGAAACGGTGCAACGAGCTATCGGAGGCATTTCCCGATGATTTGGAATGCCAGGAGCGATTGATTATTTTTCTGAAATCCAACGCTCCCTCGGCCGATTCCGAATCGCTCTGGGGCCGACTGCAAAATATCAACCCTGACCATCCTGCGCTAGCCATCCGACAATTCGAACGGATGTTGATCGAAGGTCAGGCAGGAGCCGAGAAGTTTCTGGAGGACTTCTACGAAAAGCATCCCGATCCTGCAGTCCGCCGCCGAATGATCAGCCATGCGTCTCTCCGCGGTCGCTGGGACGATGTTGAGAGGTACACCACCGGAGGCCGCAAAAACAATGAGGTGGACAGTGACGAACTGCTACAGACCTGCGATTTGCTTTTGCTCGCACCACCTGATCCGGTCAACGGTAACTCGCCCGAGGATCGAGGGAGTCAGCGGCAGCAATGGCTAGATCAAATCGCAAA
>JBJSWM010000629.1:0-1320 GCA_046085865.1 Pirellulaceae bacterium | reverse complement strand
TGCTGCTTCCCGCAGTTCAGGCGGCTCGCGAGGCAAACCGGCGCCAGTATTGCGGTTCGCGGATGCAGCAGATCGGAGTCGCTCTGATGCTTTTTGAACAGCATCACCAGCGATTGCCATCGGCCTTCCTGCCGATCGCTCTTCCTACGGATGGAAACGCTGCAACCACGTCGGCAACCGCCAATCCGCTGGTGGAAGGTTGGAGCCCACAGGCGCAGCTGCTTCCCTTTCTGGACCAGCCAGTGCTTGCCGATCGAATCGACTACCACCGGCCGATGGAAGAGCCTCGTGATCTCCAGGGCCAGCCCACCAAGCTGTCGACGATTCGCCTCCAAGTGCTAAGTTGCCCCAGCGCCACCCTGGGACCACCAGGTCAGGCGACAACTCATTACGCCTACAGCGCCGGTCTGGCGCTGATCCAGGACCGCGAACATCCCACCCGCAGTTCGGGCGCTTTCCTTGCTGGCCCTCGTGGCACCACGATCGATCAGATCAGCGACGGCAAAGGGGAGACGCTGGCATTTGCGGAGGTACAGCCGGGACTTGCCTGGATGATGCATGGCAACTTCCCCAATCCACCGCCCCCGAATGCACTCGATGACCTTTGTGCTTGGCTGGGGAAGTTGCAGCCGCAGGACTCCCATCGCCGCTGGTTCGATGGCCGTGTTGTCCAATCGGGCAGCACCGGGCACCTGGGCGCGATGCCGTTGCTTTGCAATGCCACCATCCACCTCCCTCCGATCTGCTGGACCAGCGATCAAGAAGGTTCCCCTCTCTGGCGGCAGCTCTATGCAGCCGTCCCACCAAGCAGCAATCATCCTGGCGTGCTGATGGCCCTTTTCTGGGATGGATCGGTGCGCAGCCTCTCGCAATCGATTGGCAAGCCGGTCTATCAGGCGATCAGCGATGTGCGCGACGGCACGATGGATGCCATCGAAAGCACCGACTGATCGGCTCACGCCGGCAAAGGTTCCTTCGGCGGATGCTCCTCCACCACCACCAAGCTCCAGTTCCGCTCCGCGATGCGATCTAGCTCCTTCTGGCCTTTCGCCACCTCCTGTCGCACCGATCGCAACGCGTCGGCCGCTTCCCTGGCAAGGGACTCCAGTACCTTCAGCATTTTCTTCTGTGGACGCGACCCCGGTAGCGGGACGGCGGATCGTTTGCGCGCCCAGTCCAGCAGCATCAGCGTCGTCCCGATCGATGCTGGAGCTTCACTTGCGTTCCCGCGAGCGAAGTGGAATTCCCTGGACTTGCGATCCAGCGCCGCACACGGTAGCTGGACTATTTGGTGCAGCGTCGCAGGTTGAGCCCGGGAAA
>JBJSWM010000628.1:0-1831 GCA_046085865.1 Pirellulaceae bacterium | reverse complement strand
CTCGGCTTCCTGCTGTTGGATGTCGTTGGAGAAAGGCGCCCCCTCGGGTCGCGTCACGGCAGCCACCTCCCCGGTGCCTCGCTTGAGGATCAAGATGATGCAGTTCTTCTCCACCACCGCCCCCCCCTGGGTGGCCATCGGCAACGCCACCGGTTCACTACGTGTCATCTTGGAGGCGACAAGAAAGAAAATCAGAAGCAGGAAGGTGATATCGATCATCGGCGTGATATCCATCTCGTCGTCTAGCGGAGGGGGCTTGCGCAATTCCACCGGCTCATCGATCTCCTCCTCCAACTCAAGACCACTTGCGTCGCTCATCCGTCCAACTTCCTTTCCTTCGGCCCCGTCACTGCGGTCTGCACCGAAGCTATGGATCTCATCGGCAGCTTGTTCCCTGCTCACGCAGACCGTCGATCACCCGACTCCTTCGTCAGTCCAACCTTCATCGCTTCCAGGAACCGGTTGAGCCCCGCACCGACCAGATCCTGCATTTCTCGGATGCGGTTGGTGATCATGGCCATGGCCATCACCAGCGGAATGGCGATCAGCAGACCGATGGCGGTCGTTTCTAGCGCCACACGGATGTCTCCAGCCAGCTCATCCGGCTTGACATTGTCGCTACTGGCCAGCTTGCCGAACGCGCCCATCATCCCCAGCACCGTCCCGAAGAGTCCCAGCATCGGGGCGGTCTTGATCACGGTGACGATCCACGCCATGCGGTTGTCGAAATCGGCCAAAACGTCGCGCTGAAAGCGATCGGTGACCAATTGACGCACTTTTTGGTATCCCAAGCCCCGATTGAGGCTTGCCAAGTGCATCATCATGGGGAGCGCTTTCTCATTCCCCTCGCACGCCTTTTCCACCGCTGCAAAGTCCCCCGCCCTCAGCGATGGTTCCAACTGATCCAGAAAGGCGTTCTGCGCATCCTCGTTTTTGAATCGCTTTCTGGCGACGCGCGACAGCACCACGACGACGCAGAAAAGGCCCCACAGCGCTACGGCCGCGAGGAAGAAGTAATCCAGAAAACTGACAAAGTTAAAAACGTCGGTCATGCTCGATCTGCTTTCATCAACGAAACGGCTGTTGGACTTCGAACGAATATCGAACCAGATCCTCGAACGCTACTTGCCAGCGGCTACCGCGCGGTACCGCTGGTCGATCACCACCCACTCGTAACCACCCGACCCTTTGGCCCGGCTTTCAAATACGGTCTTGGCGATCTCCTTGACCTTCACGTTCTTCCCCTTCTTCTCGCGGGCATAAAGCATTTCTCGTTGCGCGAGATCTTCCTGCAGCGGATCGGGGATGAACTTGAGAACCATGCGGCGCCCCGTCTGCACGCCCCCTTTTTGGAGCAACTGGCGGTCGTACTGCAGAAGTGGACCTTCCTGCCGCCACATGAAGTAAAGTCTCTTCTCTGCGTCCCCAGCACCGCTTCGCTTCTTGGCGGCGCCGGTGAAATTGGCGACGTAGTCAACGGTGGAAACCCCGCCGCCAATCGCCCCAAGTTCGATCTTGTAGAAGTCGAGTTGGGAAGCGTACTGCTGTTGGCTGCGGGCCAGAAACTTCAGCTCCCATCGCTCGTATCTCGGCACGATGTCGTCCCCTTCCCCAAGCGGCCCGGGAGGACGCGAGTCCCCTTGGCCGGTCCCTGGAGAAGCTGCCAAGGCGGAAGTGTCCAGCGAGTCGAGGGATGCCAAGACGGAACTGAGCGTCTCGGTCACCGCCTCCAACGTCTGCTCCAGCGACGGCTCACTGATCTCCTCCACCTCCTCGGCCCCAGGCGGCTCCAGATCCCTGGCAAACCCCGCCGCATGGTCCCCGCGCCCCG
>JBJSWM010000627.1:0-5644 GCA_046085865.1 Pirellulaceae bacterium | reverse complement strand
TGACGACTTCCCAGTGGTGGAAAAAAAACCGGTTCCACACCAGGCATTGCCACAACAACCTGCTTCTCTAGGTCAGCTTACAGAGGGGAAACGCTGGCAAAAGGTGGGTGGCACGGCAAAAGGTGGGTGGCACTAATTGGGGGAAATGCTGGCAAAAAGGGAATTTGGGTGAGTGAATTAGGTGGAGGGTGCCGTTTTCGGGAGGTGGGTTGTTTCGTTCCGAATGCTAAGATTCGACCTGCTGGTACACTGACTAGATAACAGCAACGGTCGACAGCTTAATTGCACCCATCAAGTGGGGTCGGATACCAAACGATCGCTTCACGGAATTCATCCCATCGGGCTTCACACTACCAACATGATTGAACTGCCTGTCGTTTCGGACCAATCCAATTCGCCACGGAGCCCTAACGGCTCTGGGACCGCCGATGCCCCACCCCCCCTCTTCGAGCGTTCTGGTCGACTCCCGGAATGGCTCAGACGAGAAATTCCCAAGGGTAACGCAAATCACTTCACCGCCGGGCTTTTGGAAGAGCTGAAGCTGGAAACGGTCTGCGACAACGCCAAGTGTCCCAACCGTATGGAATGCTACTCGCAGAAGACAGCCACTTTCATGATTCTTGGCAACGTCTGCACCCGCCCCTGTGGTTTCTGCGCTGTCTCACGAGGTCGTCCGCAACCGCTGCAAGCCGATGAACCAGAGCGAGTGGCGATGGCCGCCGAGCGACTGGGGCTCAAGCATGTCGTTCTCACCAGCGTGACCAGGGATGACCTACCGGATGGCGGCGCCGAGCATTTTGTCCAGTGCATTCAAGAGGTAAGACGACGGACCGGCGCTACGATCGAAGTGCTTACCCCCGACTTCGTGCAGCAGAAAGAGGTGCTGGAGAGAATCTGCCAAGCCAGACCCGAAGTCTTCAATCACAACATGGAGACCGTCCCCCGTCTCTACCGACGCGTTCGTGGCCCCAAAAGCGACTACCGTTGGACGCTGGAACTGCTTCGGCAAGTCAAGCAATACGATCCCCAGATAAAAACCAAAAGCGGCTTGATGCTGGGTTTGGGCGAGACCCAGGAAGAAGTGCTGGAATGCCTAGCCGACCTTCGGGAGTATGACTGCGACTTCCTGACGCTCGGTCAATACCTTCAACCTGGACCCAAGTACCTTCCAGTCGTCCGATATATTCCCCCGAACGAATTTGAAGAACTTGGCAAGATGGCGCGGAGCATCGGCTTTTCCCAGGTGGCTTCCGGCCCGTTCGTCCGGAGTAGTTATCACGCTCGTGAAATGGCCGAATCCTCTCCAGAGGGGATCTGATTGGGGAATCCCGGCCCCCGATCGGCTGGCAGAGACATTCGATGAATTCTCTGCCATGGCACCGGTTGCGACTATACTACTGCTTGGCGATTCTCTGTCCCTACCTGATGGAACGGGGGGAGACCGACGCAAGATAGTCCCCGTCGCCAGGTCATTCGTTTTGGCCCCATTCGTTGCGATTTGTTCAGGAGTGTTTCCATGCTTCCTGCGTTCCGAAGACCGATATCGACCGCCACGATTCTCTGCGGCTGGCTGTGCCTCGCCTTGTTCCTGTTTCCCCTCGCTTCCGCATGCATCGGCGAGGATGGTAAAGACTGGATGGAACAGCTTGCTCGCCGTGAATGGACTCAAGGTGATAAATCGCTCAAGTACCGCATCCTGGAACCTGCCCGAGCAACCGAACCACTGCCGGTGGTTCTGTTCCTGCATGGGGCAGGCGAGCGGGGTGATGACAACACGAAGCAACTGGTCCATGGGGTGTCACAGTTTGTCTCCAAGGAAGCCCAGGAAAAGCATCCCTGCTACGTCATCGTTCCTCAGTGCCCCGCTGGACGCCGCTGGGTGGAGGTGGACTGGTCGGCCGATCAGCATGATCTCCCGGAGACCTCCTCCGATTCGCTTGCCCTTGCAGTCGCCATCGTTCGCGATCTGATCGAACAAAAGAAAGCCGATCCGACTCGCATCTACATCACTGGACTATCGATGGGAGGGTATGGTACCTGGGATGCCATCGCTCGCTATCCCGATCTCTTCGCTGCCGCGGTACCGATCTGCGGCGGTGGCGATCCCAAGACTGCTCCCCGTTTCAAGCAACTTCCCGTCTGGTGTTTTCATGGCGGACGGGATGGTGTGGTCAAGCCGGAACGATCGCGAGAGATGGTCAAGGCGCTAGAGCAATCTGGAGGGAAACCGAAATACACCGAATACCCCGAGGCAGGCCACGACAGCTGGACAGCCACTTACGCCAACCCGGAACTCCATCAGTGGTTGTTCGAACAGCGTCTGGGTGCAAATAAGCCCAATCCCTGATGAGCATCCCTCCACCTTTCGCTCCATCGCATCCCCCGTGACTGCGCCATCCATGCCGCTGCAACTGGATATCTATCCCTCGATCGCCTATCGATATCCGCGCGGCGAGACCTGGAGACTGATGCTGCAAGGAAGAGTGACGCGGCAGGCACCGCCATCCATCGGCAAACGCTGGTTGCTGCATCAACTGCTTCGGTCGCTCAAGGCCAACCAGCGCGATATCGACCAACAGTGCTTCCAGGAACGGATCGGCCCGTTTCTTCGAAAAGGAGAACCTAGCCAACGCATCTTCCTCCGGATAGGATCCCATACCCATCGACTCAAACGGCGAACGCGAAGCAACGGACTGTTCGCTTCGAAGATCGATCTTGCCGCCTCCATCCTGCCAGTCCACAGCGAGGAAACTGGCCACCGGCACCCTTCCATCACCATCGAATGCTCTCTGGAAGAAGAGGCCATCACCGCTCAAGGCAAAATCTTCCTTGTCCCCCCCAGGGGCACCAGCATCGTGACGGATATCGACGATACGATCAAAGACACACGAGTGACCGATCGCAAGGAACTCCTCGCACAGACGTTCCTGCGTCCTTTCGAGCCGATCGAGGGAATGGCCAGTCTGTATCGCATGTGGAGCGATCAGGGTGCGATGTTCCATTACGTCTCCAGCAGCCCCTGGCAACTATTCCAACCTCTGGAGTCCTTTCTCGAGTCATCCCAATTCCCTGCCGGTTCCATTCATCTGCGATGGTTCCAACTGAGAGACGAAATCTTCAAACGGTGGAGATTGCTTCGACGCAAAAGCAAAGGTGGCATCATCGCCGGAATGATCGATCGCATGCCGCAGCGAAAGTTTGTGTTGATCGGAGACAGTGGCGAAAGAGATCCCGAAATCTACGCCAAACTCGCCTCCAAGTTTCCCTATCAGATTCGCCATGTGCTGATCCGAGACCTGCCCCAACGGCCGATGGAAGGGGAACGGCTACGACGCGTCCTGCTCCGATGCCAACCCGTCCCCGTCAAACTCTTTCGCCACCCAGAAGAGATCGCCAAGATCCTCTCCCCAGAGGATGATCGATCCTTCTAGCCTGCACACGCGATCGTTGCCACAGAGGCCCAATCCGCTCCTCCTGCACGGCTTTCCTAAAATCGATCACCCGATCGGTGCCCGCTTCCGCACTGTCGGCCGTCTGCTGATCATCGACAAAGCGATCGGTCGACACTTTGTCCAACTCCAAGCGACTCGCGGAACCTTCTCCGGCTTCCATCTTGAGTGATCGAGTCGGTGCGAGTCGATGCGATGCGCGAACCTCCCTGCTAAGGCCATTGGCCCCGTAGAAATGAAGGCAGATCCGGCTGCTGCCAGACGCTCATCCCACCATCCACCAAAAGCATCTGCCCCTGCACATGCTCCGCCTCGTCGCTCATCAAAAACACCGCAGCCGGCCCTACCACGTCGGCGTCTGGCACCTGACCGTTGGGGGTATGCAGTTGCATCCAACGCATCGCATCGCGATCGACTGACAGGATCTGATTGGTCAAGGGGGTCCGCACCAAACCAGGCGCCACCCCGTTGACTCGAATTCCCCTGGGAGCCAACGCCACACACAAGGTCCTCACCATGCTCGCCACCGCCCCTTTGCTGGTGTCATACGCAGCGTGGTCGGCTTCCGCGAGCAAACCGTTGATCGATCCGGTGAAAAGCACACGGCCTGGGACCCCTCCAGCCACCCAACGGCGAGCGATCGCTTGAGTCAGAAAAAAACCAGCGTCGACGTTCAATCGCATCGTGTGCTGGTAGTCCTTGTAATCCATCTCCAGAAACGGCGGCTCACGAAATGTTCCCGCATTGTTGACCAACAGGGACACGCTGCTGCCTGTCCTGTCCACCTCGGCCATCACTTCGGCGACCGCTTCGGGAGTCGGACCAGAAAGATCGCTGATGATCTGATGCACCATCGCGCCCTCACGGCGACATCGCTCCATCGTCTCCCGCGCCGCCTGATCTTCCCGCAAGCCATGCAGGATCACTCCGGCTCCTGCGCGCGCCAGCTGGAGAGCGATCGCCGCGCCAACTCCCTGCGTCGATCCGGTCACCAGCGCCACGTGGCCATCCAAACGAAACATCGCTGCTTTCCCTTTTGCCACCACCAGATACCTTGGTCTGAGCAACTCTTGCCAATTCGATCCAATCCAACTCCACTTTGTGGCAGGTACCAATCCAAGGTACCACCCCAAGCAAGCTACCGCTCGGCCATCGCCAGAGGGTGAACCTGTCGTGGTATCATCATGCACCGATGGCACCCTGGAGTCGATGCCGACCGATGTTGGGAAATAGACGGAGCCGCACAAGATGTCTCAGAATCCTTCTGAATCATTCGAAAAGCTTCCCGGAATCGCCGGCTTCTCCATGGCCGGCCAGCGCGCCATCGTCACCGGTGGCTCGAAAGGTCTCGGGCTTGCCATGGCGCAGGGCCTAGCCAGCTGCGGTGCCTCGGTGATGATCGCCAGTCGCCACGTCGAACAGGCCTCCTCCGCCGCCGCCGCCATCGCCGACCACTTCAGCGTCCCCACTCTCGCTGCCTCGGTCGATGTGACCAAAGAAGAAGATTGCCGGAACATGGTCGATCTGGTCGAGGAGCGATGGGGGGGAGTCGATATCCTGATCAACAGCGCAGGGATCAATATCCGCGGCCCCATCGAATCTCTGTCGCTCGATCAGTTCCACCAAGTCATGGAAACCAACGTCACCGGAACGTGGCTGGCAACACGTGCTGCAGTGGGTTTAATGAAAGCCAATGGCTACGGACGGATCATCCAGATTGCAAGCACCCTGGGAATGGTCGGACTGGCTGGACGCACCCCCTACGCCAGTAGCAAAGGAGCCATCGTGCAAATGACCCGAACGCTGGCGCTGGAACTGGCGGAGCATGGGATCACGTGCAACGCCATCTGTCCCGGCCCCTTCCTGACCGAGATGAATCTACCCATCGCCGACTCGGAAGATACCAGAAAATTCCTGATCGGCGCCGTCGCCATGGGCCGCTGGGGTCGGTTGGAGGAGATTCAGGGAGCTGCCATCTACCTAGCCAGCCGCGCGGCCAGCTTCACCACCGGAAGCCTTCTGGTGGTCGATGGTGGCTGGACCGCCCGCTGAGATTTTTTCCCAGGGAGCGATCCCCCCTCGGCCAGCTCTTTAGCTTGCATTCGACCTGCCTGAATTCCTCTCCAACCCTGTGCCATTTGCCAGCAAAAGCCCGCCAGAAAACTCGTCGCAATCGCTACATTTTGACATTTTTG
>JBJSWM010000626.1:0-1133 GCA_046085865.1 Pirellulaceae bacterium | reverse complement strand
AGCAAAAGGTCGCTCGAATCGATCGAACCGGATAGATCGAAATTAACGTCATTGACGCCAAGCACGGACCAGCTCGCTATGGCGATTTTCCAGGCGGGAGAGCCCTAATGCAGGATGGCATGACTTCTGTTCCGCTCGGCACCACCCGCTTTCAACCCAACCGGAGGCAACTCCTGGGGCTCGGTGCCGGATTCTGTCTGCATCGATGGCCAATGGTGGCCCCGCAAGTTTCCAGGGCAACTGAATCCCTTTCGGATCCTTTTCCGATCTGTGTCTTTGCCAAGCCGTTTCAGAGGATGGAGGTTCAGAGTTTAGCGGAGCTGATAGGAGGTTGGCCGGTTGCGGGAATCGAGGCAACGGTCAGGCAGGGGGGGCAGGTGGAACCTGCCGAGGCGTCGGAGAAACTCCCTCGACTTCTGGAAGCACTGAGAGCGCGCGATCGCCACTTCCACATCCTGACCACCGACATTCAGCGTGGAGACCATCCGGACGTTGGGAGGGTTTTGGAAGTGGCGGCCAAGGAAGGGGTCAAGTACTTTCGCATGGCCTACTACAAGTACGATTTATCTCAGCCTCTACTCCCGCAACTGGAACAATTCGCCGGGCAGGCAAGGTCGCTTGCCGACGTCTGCAAGGACTTGGGAATGACGGCTCTCTATCAGAATCATGCTGGCTCTGGGTATGTCGGCGCCCCAGTGCTCGACCTTCTGGAAGTCTTCTGCGACCTACCCGTGCAGCAGATAGCGCTGGCGCTCGATCTCAGGCACACCACCGTCGAAGCCACCAGCTCCTGGGAAACCATCTACGCACGGATGAAGGAACGCATTGGAGCGATCTTTCTGAAGGATGCTGTGGTGGAGCGGGGGGAGGCGCGAGATGTGCCACTGGGAGAAGGCCCCCATGTCCAGGCCTTCTTTCGGAAAGTGCTCCGCGACGGGGTGAAGGTTCCGCTATCGCTTCATATGGAGCATATCGATCATCAACCCGACCGCTTGCTTCCAGACCGGATCGATGCGACGGTGCGCGATTTTGCGACGCTGCAGCAATGGCTTCAGAATCGTTAGTCTCATAAAAAAACCTCCGGACATGCCGGAGGTTTTCAATCGATCGATTGCTGAAACGATCCTCGTTGC
>JBJSWM010000625.1:0-7084 GCA_046085865.1 Pirellulaceae bacterium | reverse complement strand
CAGAACCAACTGTGCCCCAAGGGCTCGAAGCAGTGTCCTTCGCTCCTCCGACATCGACTCGGGCATCGTGAGTGTCAGTCGATATCCTTTCGCGGCGCAGACAAAGGCAAGGGCGATTCCCGTGTTCCCGCTGGTTGGTTCGATGATGTGGGTTTTCGCAGTCACCTTGCCATTCGACCAACCAAACCATCGAGGTGTGTGGGAGACGGCATCTGCCTTCGGGTCAATACCACGGAGGATGGCCGATGCACAAGGATCAGCTGCCCTTGTGAAAACACCTTAGGTCATGCTAAAAGATCGTCAATTGAACCACCGATGTTTCTAGGTTTTGGGAGCCAACCATGCAGCGATCGACCACCTACAACGACATCACGGAGACGATTGGAAGCACCCCCATGGTGCAACTCCGCAAGCTGGTCCCAGCCGACCACGCGACCGTTTTTGCTAAGTGCGAGTTTTTCAATCCGCTCAATAGCGTCAAGGACCGTATCGGCAAGGCGATGATCCAAGACGCCGAACGAAGTGGAAAGCTGACCGCGAAAACCCACATCATCGAACCAACCAGTGGGAACACGGGAATCGCCCTTGCCTTTGTCTGCGCCGCAAAAGGATATCGACTGACACTCACGATGCCCGAGTCGATGTCGGAGGAGCGAAGGACACTGCTTCGAGCCCTTGGGGCACAGTTGGTTCTGACGCCAGCAGCAGACGGAATGCGGGGTGCGATCGCCAAAGCAAACGAGCTTGTGGAGCAGGATCCTGACGGATGGATGCCTCAGCAGTTTGAAAATCCTGCCAATCCGTCCGTGCACGAACAGACCACTGGCCCCGAAATCTGGAACGATACCAAAGGCCAGATCGACGCGATCGTTGCGGGAGTCGGTACCGGCGGCACGATCACCGGTGTCGCCCGCTATATCAAAAAACTGAACCCCAACTTCAAGGCGATTGCCGTTGAACCCAAGAACTCTCCCGTCATCAGCGGGGGATCGGCAGGGCGCCACCGAATTCAGGGGATCGGCGCCGGCTTTGTTCCCAAGAACCTCGATACTTCGCTGCTGGACGATGTGATCCAAGTTGAAGACGATATCGCCTTCGCTTGGGGAAGACGCCTAGCACAGGAAGAAGGCATCATGGCTGGAATCAGCAGTGGAGCCAACGCATGGGCCGCCGCACAAGTAGCCGCTCGACCAGAATTCCGCGGAAAACGGATCGTTACGATCATGTGCAGCCTGGGCGAACGGTATTTGTCGACGCCGCTGTTCGCGCCTCCCGCCACATGATCCACGCCCCTCGGGAATCCTCGGCCCCCATCGCTCATAACCAGACTCCACTAACCGCTAGGTCACTCTGATGACTTCCCCCCTGCCCATCGTCGTCCTGATCTCCGGTGGGGGCTCGACACTGGAAAACCTACTGGTTCATCAGCGAGCGAAAGGACTGCCCATCGAATTCCGTGCGGTCATCAGCAGCCGCGCGTCGGTTCGAGGGGTTCAAATTGCGAGAGATGCTGGAATCCCAACCCATGTCCTGCGCAAGAAGGACTTTGGTGACGCGATCCAACACCGAGATGCGGTGTTTCATCTGGTCCGCAATTGCCTTGCAAAGATGGTCGTGATGGGAGGCTATTTAGAGCACCTTCTGATCCCAGAAGACTTCGAGGGGCGAGTGGTCAACATCCACCCCTCGCTGATCCCTTCTTTCAGCGGCCACGGCTTTTATGGACTACGCGTCCACCAGGCAGCGATTGACTACGGTGTCAAGGTCAGCGGCTGTACGGTCCATCTGGTCGATAATCAGTTCGATCACGGCCCGATCATTCACCAATCGGTCTGTGACGTACGCGCCGACGATACCGCTCAATCGCTGCAGAAACGCGTCTTCCAATTGGAGTGCGAGACCCTACCGAAAGTACTCGATTGGTTCGCGCGTGGCATGATCCAATGGAACCCCGCCAACCGAACGGTGAAAACCCCCTGCGGATAGTCAGACCTCTGCGTCACCCACCATCGGCAGATGGTGGAGCGAGCCTCGCCAGCCATCCACGAAATCCTCTGGCAGCCACCATCGCCGGATGATGAAGCGGGCCTCGCCAGCCATCCACAAAATCCTCTGGTAGCCACCATCGCCAGATGGTGGAGCGTGCCACCAGTTTCTGACTGACCAGCAAACTTCCTCCTTCTTTCCTCTCTCACTCGTCGCGCAGCGAACGGGGAGAGGTACGGAGAGAGGGCATTGCTCTCACCCCACGCTTGGTTCTGGTGTGTTCGCGATCGCGACGATAAAGTCAAGTCGATGTTTCATGACCCAACCTCTGGTGGACTCCCTGCGTCCGACCAGCCATGCGATCGGCTCACACACCCTACGGGCTAATACAACGATTCCCGTCTTTCTTCAGGCCCGAAGGGCCAACAGCGAAATGCCGATGGCGGCAGCCACCCGTATGGATAGGAGGAAGATTTTCTCCTTCGAGCCCCGGGGCCGCGAGGCTCCGGCAGACACGATGCCGCCCCTCCGGGGCTGCTGTGTTGGGTAAACAGAGAGTCGCTACGCGACCCACTTCGTGGCACAGGCGTCCCGCCCGTGTGAAAGATGGTGGCTTCCAGGGATCAAAAGAAAAAACCTGAGCAGCCCATGGCTTAGGAGCCGCTGCGCTACTTCCCGGAGGCAGGGGGCTTGCTGAGGAAAGGGATTGGCTTCAAATCGATCGTCTTGATCGATTGAAGATAGTCGAGCGTCTCCTTGGATTTATCTCCACCCACCTGCGCGTGAAAATGGAGGCTGAAGCCGTGAGGCCCTTTCGCATCGATGAGGCTGGGCTGAAGCGTAAGGAAACTTCGTATCACGTCGGTCAATCCTTGCATCGCTGCGCAAAACAGGTCGATCCTCGCCCCTCGACTCAGCAGTAGCTCGACAATCTCATGCTGTCCCATGTGGGAAGCGCCACCAAGAGCCGTCTCCCAGTCTCCAGCCCCCCAGTCGATTGCCGCATGGATCAAGCCTGGTTCGCGGTCTAAAAGCTGTCGGGTCATCTCGAGGTCGGAATGAGCGAAAATGATGAATTCTTGCGCTAACTGGCGGTTGATTTGAGCCTGCTTCCAGGATGGCTTGAACTTCGGAGGGTCATAGTCCCGCTGGAATGGACTTTCGGTTGGTCCAGAAGGGAGCGGTTTGGGGCTTTCCGCCTTGCCTTCATCCTGCCCGACCAGTCGACGGGTCTGCGAGGTTCCGACGCCGCAGGCGATCAGTGCAGCACCCAACCATCCGGTGGACGATGAAAAGAAACGACGCCTCTCGACGCTTGGGCACCGCTCACTCGCTACCCCATCACTCGATTGCGATTCTTGATGCAATTGCGACAAAGTCGTTTCCAGTTTGGATGGTCGTTGTGGAATCATGATCGAAATGACCTACTCAAATAAGGATCGCCTACGCTCCATACAAAGTCGCCCAGCCGTGCTGGCCCCGCGCCATTGTTCTCTACGCTCGACGAATCGGAAGACCATACCGATCCAATGTCGACGCCAATTTCTCGCGCTGTGCTGGTTCCAATGGAGTCATCGGAAGCCGAAGTTCTCCGGTATCACGCCCCAGCATCGCCATCGCCTCCTTGATCGGAATCGGATTGGTGGCCAGGGAGAGCATGTCACGGCAAAGTGAAAACAAACGATGATGCCACTCGGCCGCCCTGCGATAGTCGCCGCTGCTGGCCGCATCCAGCATCCTCAGCAGGTCTGAAGGGACCAAGTTCCCAGCCACCGAGATCACCCCTTCGGCTCCAATCGACATCATGGGCAATGTCAGCGAATCATCACCTGAAAGAACAGTCAATGAGGTGGTGTTGAGGATCTGCGAGCACTGATCCAGCGATCCGGTCGCCTCTTTCACCATGGTGATGTTGGGGATTTCCGCCAGCCTTGCAATCGTCTCCGGCTCGATATTCTTCGCAGAACGCCCTGGAATGTTGTAGACACAATGAGGAATGCCAACTTCCTCAGCGATTCGCTTGAAATGTTGGTAGAAACCTTCCTGCATCGGCTTGTTGTAGTAGGGAGCCACCTGCAGCGACGCATCGGCTCCCTCTTTCGCCGCCCGCTTGGTCAGACGCAATGCTTCAGCCGTTGAATTGCTGCCGGTGCCAGCCATCACTTTGCAGCGCCCTGCCACCCACTGGATCACCTCACCAATCACCCGTTCATGCTCTTCATGACTGAGCGTAGGTGACTCACCGGTCGTCCCGCACGGAACCAGAAAATGAGTGCCGGCGGCGATCTGAAACTCCACCTGTTCCTTCAACGCTTTCCAGTCGACTTCCCCATCGCGAAAAGGAGTCACAATCGCCACGCCCAATCCTGCGAAGTCCGAACCTTTGCGCTGTGCCATAGATTTATCCATCACGAAAGCGACTGTCGAAAAAAATACCGAATGCCAAATGATAACCGACTCGATCCAGCCCGCCACGGCTCCCATGGCTGGATGTTTTGAAACCAGGTCAGAATTTGCAGGGATCACCTTCGGCTTGCCCGCTTGGCTTACGCCAAGCCCATGGTCCCGCTGCGTGATCCTACCGATGCAAGGATAGAGAAAAAGTCGCCCCCCCAATTGCATTCAGATCGGGGTTGTGTTTCACATCAAAACCAATGCAGAACGGGAGGTAGATGATCGATAAGCCTTTTCATTTCGCGAATGGCCTCGTGGAGCCCCATGAAGACGGCGCGGGCGACGATCGCATGACCAATATTCAGCTCTCGCATCCCTTCGATTGCGGCGACAGGTTGAACGTTGACGTAGTTGAGTCCATGCCCTGCGTGCAGTCGCAACCCCCCCTCTTGGATCAACCGGCCAGCCACAACCAGCCTTTCCCATTGCTGCCGCTGCAAATCCCCTTTGGACAGTGCGTAGGTGCCAGTGTGTAGCTCCACCGCCTCCACCCCCAGCCCAATTGCTGCTTCAATCTGATTGGGTTCGGGATCTAAAAACAGGCTGACGCGAACCCCGTTCTCCTTGAGCCGTTCAATGGCACGCTCCACCCGCTTGCGATCACCGAAGAGATCCAGGCCACCTTCGGTCGTCACTTCCTCTCGTTTCTCCGGGACCAGCGTCGCCTGCTCCGGCTGCACCTCGATGGCAATGCCGACGATCTCCTCGCTACAGGACAACTCAAAATTGTATTTGGCCGCAATCACATCCTTCAGCAACCGGACGTCGCGATCTTGGATATGACGGCGGTCTTCCCGAAGATGGACCGTAATCACCTCAGCCCCCGCCATCTCCGCAATCTTGGCCGCTGCGATCGGGTCAGGTTCGTAGGTGCGCCGCGCCTGCCGCAAGGTTGCGATATGGTCGATGTTGACTCCCAACTCTACCTTCGAACGGTTCACTCGTACTCTCCCTCAATCCTACAGCCACCCTCTCGAACATCGCCGCGTCGCTACATTCCGTCATCCGCTGCATCACACCGATTATCGACAAAAATCGGAATTGTCCAAGGCGACCGAACGGAACCACCGGAGTTCGGCGGCAATCCCCTCCGACAAATCGGCCGGCCGCAGCTTCTTCGGCAACACACCCCAAGCGTACGTCTCCACCTCCCAGATTCCGGTAAACCAATCCCAGGGATCGGCCATCGGGTGATTCTGCAATTTCCGACCGATCTCCACGCAACGCCCAATCTGGTCTTGTGTGGTATCCAAAATCCCCATTTGAGTCAGATGAATCGGCACGTGAAAATGAACGCTCCAGCTTCCCTCCATCTGCTCCACATCGTCGATCGATGCCAATGCCTGAGGGAGATCTTCGTACCATCGGCGCACACCGGTGGCAGATTCGGACACCGTCTGGTGCAGATATCGATCCTCGGCGAACGACGACAACTGCTCGAGCGCCTCGCGCTTCTGATCGGCTTGATAACGCGACCAGTGGATCGCTAGCGCGGAAGAAACTTGCACCTTCCCCAAGCGTATTCCCATCTCAAAACAGGCCTGGATCTCCGCCTCCTGCTCCTCCCGCATGACCGCTGCATGGCAGATGTCGTGGCACCACCCGATATGGCGCCGCACGATCTGCTGATCCGCTCCAGAAAATAGATACGATTCAAAAAAATCTCTCAGCTGAGCTGTTGTCCCGAGCGCACAGCCCGGCTCAGGCTCCAGGCATAACACCACCTCGCGCCCGGTCTGACCATGAAATTCGGCCAGTTCCGCCGCCAGCCGTTTCAATTGGCCAGCCGCTTTCCCCCACTGCGCTTCGCTTGGCTCCGGATGCCCCCAGGCGATGGGTAGAGTCGATATGCTGCCAGCCGCTCCTTCGGGCATCAATCGCCCCAAAAGATGAACGAGGTCGACGGTATATCGATACCGCTCCTCCTCCCACCATGTAGGTTCATAAACGCGGTGTTTGACGACCGGCTGATGAAAATTCCCATGGGGAAAGCCATTCATCGTCCTTACGTCGATCGAACGCTCGCGCAACCATCGATCCAGCGCCAAGGAATGTTCCGGCTGCCTGGCGACGGATGCGGCGGTCGATGGCAACCAAAGCCCAACCCCGATCGTCGGCCATCCAGCCAACCTTTGGTGGGCCGCAACGGCGTAGCGATCCAAGCTCTCCTTGGCGGTCTCCAGATCGGTCCCAGCATGCACGTTCGTGCAGTACCCAATCCACCAATCTCGACGCGCACCGGTGACCACTTCCATCACTCCCTCTTCCCCCAAAGACCAATCGATAATCCGCCAAATAGAACCACTTGGATCCACCCTACCTACCGCGAAAACCGAAGCTATCGAGTCCTGGAGTAATCCGTATTTCGACGCACCGCGACGATCCCGAAACTCTTGATCGCGCTCCGGTTTCCGTTAAGTCATCCAACTGATCCAGCCTGCCCCCTTCCGCCTCCTCCACCCACAATCGAACCCTCGGAAAGCCTGCCATAGCTCCCCTCCGCTCGGCTTCACTCACCGCAATTGGATTCCTCAGCATACCATTGTTGCGATCAACGAATTTTCGCTACAACCATCGAGGAATCCGCGAATTACAATAGGTGGTTTCATGAGCCGCCATTCTGGTGGGGGCCTCATGCCATCCG